>NZ_BRCY01000043.1:0-16658 GCF_023708045.1 Halomonas sp. NCCP-2165 | reverse complement strand
GTGTTGGCCAGCTCCAGGCATTCGGGGGGGCGACTCAGCAGGGGGTGGGCCAGCAGTCGTTGGGGGCCATCTTCGGGCAGGGCGAGCTTGAGCTCGATCTCTTGGGCCATGGGGGTTTCCTGTGTGACGAAGGGGTGAATTTTTTATGACGCTGGCGGCTTCAATCACTATACTGACGCCGCCAATTCCCAAGTGCGAATTCTCCTATGGTGACTCCCAACCCCTTTTCCGCGATGTTTGGCCGTTCGCCATTCCAGCCGCTGTTAGCGCATATCGTCAAGGCCAGCGAGGCCGCGAATGAGCTGCTGCCCTTCTTCGAAGCGACCCTGACCGGCGACTGGGACACGGCGGCTCGCCACCGTGAGACGATTACCCGCCTGGAACACGAGGCCGATGAGCTCAAGACCGAGCTGCGTCTCAACCTGCCCAATACCATGTTCCTGCCGGTCTCCCGTTCCGATCTGCTCGACCTGATCAGCGTACAGGACAAGATCGCCAACAAGGCACGGGATATCACCGGCATCATGCTGGGTCGCCAGATGCAGGTGCCCGAGGCGCTGGCCGGCCCCATGCGCGACTACCTGCACATCTCGGTGGGCGCCGTGACCCAGGCCCGCAAGGCGCTGGAAGAGCTCAAGGATCTGCTGGAATCCGGCTTCGGCCGCAACGTCTCCGACGTGATGCAGAACCTGATCCGTGAGCTGCACACCTTGGAACACCAGGCCGATGGCCAGCAGGTGGCGATCCGCCGTCAGCTCTTCGAGCTGGAGAGCGAGTTGCCGCCGGTGGATGTGATGTTCCTCTACCAGATCATCGATTGGATCGGCGAGCTCTCCGACCGCGCCGAGCGGGTCGGCAGTCGCCTGCAGATCCTCACCGCTCGCTGAGGCCGGCGCCACCGCGCCCGCCCGGCTTCGGTCCGCGGGACAACCCCGTCACGGACCCCTCGCATTCCTCCGACACCTACATAGGATCCAAGCCCTATGTCGATCATTGCGCAGCACGGCGAAATCTTCATTATCCTGGCCTGTCTCTTCGGCTTCTTCATGGCCTGGGGGGTGGGGGCCAATGACGTGGCCAACGCCATGGGCACTTCGGTGGGCTCCCGGGCTATCACCATCAAACAGGCGATCATCATCGCCGTGATCTTCGAATTCCTCGGTGCCTGGCTGGCCGGCGGCGAGGTCACCGATACCGTCCGCAAGGGCATCATCGATCCGGCGCTGTTGACCGATACGCCGCAGCTGCTGGTCTACGGCATGCTGGCGGCGCTGCTGGCCGCGGCCACCTGGTTGCTGATCGCCTCCATGAAGGGCTGGCCGGTCTCCACCACCCACTCCATCGTCGGCGCCATCGTCGGCTTCGCGGTGGCGGGGCTGGGCGCGGCCTCCGTGGATTGGGGCGCGGTCGGCAAGATCGCCGCCAGTTGGGTAGTATCGCCGCTGTTGTCCGGCACCATCGCCTTCGGCCTGTTCAAGACGGTACAGCATCTGATCTTCGAGGCCCGCGACCCCTTCGCCGCCGCCAAGCGCTATGTGCCGGTCTATATCTTCCTGGTGGGCTTCGTGGTGGCCATGGTCACCCTGGTCAAGGGCCTCAAGCATATCGGCCTCGACTTCTCCTATACCCAGAGCTTCCTGCTGTCGGTGGTGCTCGGCCTGATCATCATGGTCATCGGCATCCTGCTGGAGCGCCGGGTCGATTACCAGAAGAGCGCCGGCGATGCCTTCGGCTATGGTGGCGTGGAGCGGGTCTTTGGCGTGCTGATGCTGTTTACCGCCTGTGCCATGGCCTTCGCCCACGGCTCCAATGACGTGGCCAATGCGGTGGGGCCGCTGGCGGCGATCATCAGCGTGGTGCAAAGTGGCGGTGCCGTCGAAGGCGCCGCCCTGGTGCCCTGGTGGGTGCTGGTGCTGGGCGGCGGCGGCATCGTGGTTGGCCTGGTCACCTATGGCCGCAAGGTGATCGCCACCGTGGGCACCGGGATCACCGAGCTGACCCCCAGCCGCGGCTTCGCCGCCACCCTGGCCGCCGCCACCACCGTGGTGCTGGCCTCGGGCACCGGCCTGCCGATCTCCACTACCCATACCCTGGTGGGGGCGGTGCTGGGCGTGGGCCTGGCCCGCGGCATGTCGGCGCTGAACCTGCGGGTCATCGGCACCATCGCCATGTCCTGGTTGATCACCCTGCCCGCCGGTGCCGGCCTGGCGATCCTCTTCTTCTTTATGTTCAAGGGGATGTTCGGCTAAGCGGCCAGACTCACAGAGTCGGTGAAGCAACGGCGGCGCCCAAGGGTGCCGCCGTTTTGCATGCCTTGCTATAGTCGAAGCTCACTGTATCCGTTCACCTGCTGCCGGAGTGCGGCCCTTGAATAAGCGTTTTCCCTTCGTCGACTGGTTCCGTAACTCGTCCCCCTATATCAATGCCCACCGCGGCCGAACCTTCGTCATCCTGATCGAGGGCGAAGCCATGGCCGAGGGGCGAGGCGAGCAGCTGATCCAGGATCTGGCCCTGCTGCATACCCTGGGCGTGCGCCTGGTGGTGGCCTACGGCATTCGCCCCCAGGTGCGGCAGGTGCTGCGCGACGATGGCATTACCCCCTACCGCCACGAAGGGCGCTGGGTCGCCGACGATACCATCATGGCCCGGGTCGAGCGTATCGCCGCCGAGCAGCGACTGTGGCTGGAGGCGCGCCTCTCCGTGGGCCTGCCCAATACGCCCCTGCACGGGGTGGAATTGACCGCCGTCTCCGGCAACCTGGTGATGGCCAAGCCCCTGGGCGTGCGTGAGGGCATCGACTACGACCGCAGCGGCGAGGTGCGGCGCGTCCGCGCCACGGCGATTCAGGGCCTGCTCGATCAGGGCTCCCTGGTGGTCCTGCCGCCCCTGGGCTTCTCGAGTACCGGCGAGGTATTCGATCTGGATGCCGCCGAGGTCGCGCAGCAGGCGGCGGTGGCGCTGGGCGCCGACAAGCTGATCCTGCTGGGGGAGGCGGCGGGACTGCACGATGCCAGCGGCCAGTTGCAGCGCCAGCTGACCCCCGCCGAGGCGACGCCGCTGATGGAGCGCGCCGCTCCCGGCAGCGAGCTGGCTCGCCACCTTGGGGCCGCCTGCGGCGCGGCTCGCCACGGCGTGGCCCGCACCCACCTGCTCTCCTGGCTCGATCACGATGCCCTGCTGGGGGAGCTGTTCACCCGCGACGGGGTGGGCACCATGATCACCCAGCACCGCTACGAGCAGCTGCGTGCCGCCGAGCTGGCCGATGTGGGGGGGCTGCTGGAACTGCTGGAGCCCCTGGAGCGCCGCGGCATGCTGGTGGCTCGCTCCCGGGAGCGCCTGGAGCACGAGATCGACGACTATGTACTGATCGATCGCGATGGCATGGTGATCGGCTGTGCCGCCCTGCACTGCTTCGGCGATGCCGAGATGGGCGAGCTGGCCTGTGTGGCGGTGCATGGTGACTACCGCGGTGGTGCCCGGGGGGAGCTGTTGCTGGCCGAGGTGGAGCGTCGCGCCCGTCGCCTGGGGCTGACGGCGCTGTTCGCGTTGACCACCCATACCGCCCACTGGTTCTTCGAGCACGGCTTCCAGCTCGCCTCGGTGGCGGACCTGCCGCCCATGAAGCGCGAGGCCTATAACCAGGCACGCAAGTCGAAGGTGCTGATCAAGGCCCTGTGAGCGATGGTCCCGGGTGGTGCGTGTCGCCGCCCGGGGCCCGTTCCGGGCAGGGTGTCGCAGAAAAGCATATATTAACCCTATGATTTTAAAGTCTAAATTGAAATTCTTTGCAAAAACGTCGGAGAATCGCGACGTTCTTCCCGCCTTTCCCGGGGCTATCTGCTCCCAGCGTCGATACCCCTTTCTCGCTTGACTGTTCAAGTCATTGTATTTAAAGAAGTTTTAAAGATATGGCACGGCTGTCGCTATAGTCAGGGTGAGCAGCGAGGAGGAGATCGTTACGGCTCATCTCCTTCGGTCCCGAGTCGGGCGAGCACGTCGCTCCCTGTGCCGCTCGCCCTCTCCGGGGCCAGCGTCTGCTCCATGCGATGTGACACTCAGGTTGCGATGAGACCGGTGCCGCCGTCAGGCAAGGAAGGGTGCCGTTAACGGGCAAGGAGGCCCTGGCAAGGATGCCTCATCCCCTGCGGGGGATCGATTATCGACGGGCAGGCGAAGGCCTCCCCGTCCTGCGGAATGAAGCCGGGCAACTGCTCCCGTCGTGATAGCCCCTGGCAGGCGATGACCCACGACATGGCTTCCGGGCCTCGGGCCCTGCGAGTGGCGATGCCCCCCGGCCAGGCGGCAGGGCAGCGACGCTCGTCCCCTTTAGTTCCCTGCGTACCTCGGGCCGACCCTGTCGGCCCATTTTTTTGTGCCGGGCCGGGAAGATAAGGACGACTGTCGGCGATTTGCCACGACGGCTCGCCCGGTGTCGCCAAATGCATACTAAGTAAAGCACTGTTTATAAAGGATATTTTATTTCTCACGGAAAAGGTGTCTCCAGAAGGAGACAAGGCGGTGCTGAAAAGTGGCGGCCTCTCGTCGGCGGGGGCGCTGATTCGCCAGGTGTTATTTATAAGGTGTTGTATTTTTAGGATTTTTTTTTGAGTGGTACGGATCTGGCAATAAGTGGGGCAAGCGGGGCGAAGGACCGCGAGCACTGCCCCGATACGGGGAAGGTTTCTCGATAAGTCGCCCCCTCAGGCGGTTTATCCATGAAGTCCGGCTGGCCCTCGAGGAGCGTGGCTTTCCGGCTTCGGGCCCCTGGCCCAGCGGCGGTTTCGATCGATACGCCGTCACTTCAGTTCCCTGCGTACCTTGGGCCGGCTCTGCCGGCCCTCTTTTTTTATGGGCGCTCCCTGGCCCTGGCGGTATCTCTGGTATTCTCGTGAGTATGACGCATGGCAACGACCCTACTCCGGCATAGAACCCTGGCCATGACCACGCAGGTGTCGCGCCGCTGGCGCCCACGCTCCCTGTTGCAGCTGGTATTGCTCGCCTTCCTGGTGGTCATGCTGCCGCTGGGAATCCTGATGTTCCAGGCCGGTCAGGCACTGGCCGAGCTGACTCGCCTGGCCGATGCCGGCGCTCGTCAGGCGGTGGAGGAGACCCGGCGCGCCCGGGCCCTCACTTCCCTGTCGCTGGAGATGGAGCGTAGCGCCCGCCAGTATGCGGTGGTGGAAGAGCCCGGCCTGATGACGCTGTTTCTCGCGCGGCATGCCGAGTTCGAGTCGCTGCTTCGCGACCAGCGGCGCCTGTTGCCGGAGAATCCCGATGTCCTGGCGCTCGGCCCGCTGCTCGAGGCGCTGGGCGAACTGCCGGAGCTGTCGGCATCCCAGGTGGGCGAGCGCCTCGAGCTCTTCGCCGCCCTGGCCGAGCATGCCGAAGCGGTCCGTCGAGCCACCAATCGCCGCATCGACGAGCGCATCGAGGCGATCCGCGAGCATGCCGGCCAGGTCCAGGCCCGGCTCTGGCTGCAGACCCTGGCCCTGGTGTCCGCCAGCCTGGCGTTGATGCTGCTCTTTACCTGGCTGATCATTCGACCCATTCGGCAGCTCGAGCGGCGTATCCAGGGGATCGGCGGCACCAGCCGCACGGGCCCGGTGGCGCCTTCCATCCAGGGGCCGGCGGAGCTGGTGCGCCTCGGCGAACGCCTCGACTGGCTCTCGGAACGCCTGGGCGAGGTCGAGGCCCAGAAGCAGCAGTTCCTGCGCCATATGTCCCATGAGCTCAAGACGCCCTTGGCCAGCGTGCGCGAGGGCACGGCACTGCTCTGCGACGGGGTGGCCGGGCGCCTCGACCCGCGCCAGCGGGAGATCCTCGAGCTGATCGATGCCAGCGGCGACGAGCTGCAGCGGCTGATCGAGCAGCTGCTCGACTACAACCTGCTCCAGCATCACCGCGAGGTGGATATCCGGCGCTTCGACATGAGCGCGCTGATCGGGGAGCTGCTGGCCAAGCACCGGCTGGCCCTGACCCACAAGGGCATGCGGGTGACCTCGCCCGAGCGGCCCCTGGAATGGTGCGCCGATCGCACCGCGACCGGGCGCATTCTCGACAATCTGTTGTCCAACGCCATCGCCTATGGGGAGGATAACGGCAGCCTGGAGATTCGCCTGCGTCGCGAGGGGGCCACCCTGGTCATCGAGGTGGCCAACAGCGGCGAGGCGATCGACGAGGGGGATCGGGGGCGCCTCTTCGAACCCTTCTATCAGGGACGGGTGCGCCGCAAGGGGGCCCTCAAGGGCTCCGGCATCGGCCTCTCGGTGGCCGCCGATTGCGCGCGCATGCAGCAGGGCCGCCTGGAGCTGATCACCGACGACCTGCTGCCGGTGTGTTTCCGCCTGACCCTGCCCTGGCAGCCTGGCCCACCCCCCGAACCAGAACAGAAAAATATCCCTGCACCGAAAGACCCGGAGGCGCAGGAGCACGCAAGGAGCCGTTGAGACATGACGCATCGTATCGTCGTTGCCCTGGCGGGGATCGCCCTGCTGGGGGGTTGTCAGTGGGTACCCCGGCTGCCGGAAGCCCTGGGGCCCGAGTCTGCCGCCGTGAATCCGGCCTGCGAGCGGGAGGTTCCCCTGCTGGTGGAGGAGAGTGCCTGCTTGCTGGATGCCTGGATAGCCTTCGGCCTGGCCTCCCAGCGCGGCGAGCGCCAGTGGCGCGAGAGCCTGCTGGTCCGCCTCGGCGGCGAGGATGAGCGCTCGCGGCTGGCCCGGGCCGCCCTGCTGGCCTGGGGCAGTGAGCGTCAGTGGGACGCCGCCGCCAGGCTGCTGGACGATGCGCTGATCGGCGGGGCGCCGGAGGCCTTGCAGCCGCTGCTGCGCTACTGGCGCAACGACCTGGAGGGACGCCGCGCCCTGGCCGGCCGGCTGGCGCGCAGCGAGCGCCAGCGCCAGACCCTGGCGGCGGAGCGCCTGGAACTGGAAGAGCAGCTCGAGGCGCTGACCGCCATCGAGCAGAGCATCAACCTACGTCAGCCGTCGCCATGACGGAGACCGGAGTCGAAGAGTGAAGCAAGCCGCGCATATCCTGCTGGTAGATGACGACGCCAGCCTGCTGAAGCTTCTGGGCATGCGCCTGGAGAGTCATGGGTTTCGGGTCACCACGGCGGCCAGCGGCCGCGAGGCCCTGGAGCGGGTCGAGGTCGCGCGCCCCGACCTGGTGCTGTCCGACCTGCGCATGGATGGCATGGACGGCCTGGCGCTGTTCCAGGAGCTGCAGCGGCGCCTGCCCGGCCTGCCGGTGATCATCCTCACCGCCCATGGCTCGATCCCCGAGGCGGTGAGCGCCACCCGTCAGGGAGTCTTCAGCTTCCTGACCAAGCCGGTCAATCGCGACGAGCTGTTCGCCGCCATCGACGAGGCCCTGGCCCAGACCCCGCGGGGCGGCGAGGGCGAACAGGGCTGGCGGGCCGAGATCATCACCCGTAGCCCGGAGATGGAACGCATCCTCGAGCAGGCGCAGATGGTCGCCGCCTCGGACGTCAGCGTGCTGGTGACCGGCCCCTCCGGTTCCGGCAAGGAGCTGCTGGCCAGTGCCATCCACAAGGCGAGCCCGCGGGCCGACAAGCCGTTCGTGGCGATCAACTGCGGTGCCCTGCCGGAGCAGCTGCTGGAGAGCGAACTGTTCGGTCACGCCAAGGGCGCCTTTACCGGCGCGGTCAGCCAGCATCAGGGCCTCTTCCAGGCCGCCGATGGCGGCACCCTCTTCCTCGACGAGATCGGTGACATGCCATTGCCGTTGCAGGTCAAGCTGCTGCGCGCCCTCCAGGAGCGCCAGGTGCGGCCCCTGGGCTCCACCGTCTCGCTGCCCATCGATGTGCGGATCATCTCCGCCACCCACCGCGACCTGAGTCGTGCCATGGCCGACGGCGACTTCCGCGAGGACCTCTACTACCGCCTCAACGTGGTCAACCTCAAGCTGCCGGCCCTCAAGGAGCGCGCCGAGGACGTGCCGCTGCTGGCCAAGCACCTGGTGGCCAAGGTGGCCTCCCGTCACAAGGCCTTCGTCAAGGGCTTCTCGCCGGAGGCCCTCAACCTGCTGGCCTCCTGCGCCTGGCCGGGGAATGTCCGCCAACTGGTCAATGTGGTGGAGCAGTGCGTGGCCCTGAGCAGCGCGCCGATCATCCCCGAGGCGCTGGTCTCCCAGGCGCTGGCCGCCGAGGAGAATGGCCTGCCCACCTTCAATGACGCCCGCGCCGGTTTCGAACGCAGCTATCTGATCAAGGTATTGAAGATCACCGAGGGCAACGTCACCCAGGCGGCGCGTATCGCCGGGCGTAACCGCACCGACTTCTACAAGCTGCTGGGACGCCACGACCTGGAGCCGGGGCGCTTCAAGCCGGGGGCCTGAGGAGGGAGCCCCCGCCGAGTGGCGGGGGCGTCGCCAAGCCTTACTTGGGCAGCTTGGTCTTGCGCAGGTAGGGGAAGATGGTCTCGAACTCGCCGAATTTTGCCTTGGCATCCGCATCGGAGACGGTGGGCGGAATGATCACGTCTTCGCCGACGGTCCAGTTGACCGGCGTGGCCACGCCCTTGCTGGCGGTGGTCTGGAGGGCGTCCAGGGCGCGCAGTACCTCGGCGAAGTTGCGGCCCACGGTCATCGGGTAGGTCATGGAGAGCTTGAGCTGCTTGTCCGGGCCGATGATATAGACGGTGCGCACGGTGGCGCTGTCGGCCGGGGTGCGGCCGTCGGGCAGGTAGGCCTCGGCGGGCAGCATGTCGAACAGCTTGGCGACCTTGAGGTCATCGTCGGCGATGATCGGGAAGCCCACCGGGCACTCGGCATACTGCTCGATATCACCGATCCAGCCCTTGTGCTCCTCGACCCCGTCCACGGAGACGCCGATCACCTTGGTGTTGCGCTTCTTCCACTCCTCATCGAGCTGGGCCACGGCGCCGAACTCGGTGGTGCACACCGGTGTGAAGTCCTTGGGGTGGGAGAAGAGGATGGCCCAGCTGTCACCGATCCATTCGTGGAAGCGGATCGGCCCCTGGCTGGTCTGTGCCTCGAAATCGGGGACGACATCATTGATACGCAGTGACATGGTGTAGCTCCTTCTAGCGGAATGGATGCGAGCCGGCGGGCCAGCCGCCGGTAGCGGGTGGGACACGACCCACTAGACCCTAGCATAACCGGGAGGTTCGGCGGCAGGCTCGTGGCGTCAGCGCGAGGCGGGCCCCGTGTCCTGATGCACCGCGGTGACCTCCAGGTCGAGGCGCCCCTCGCCGAGGCGGGCACCGAGCCGCTGCCCGGGGCGGGCCTCCGCGGCGCGGCGCACCACCCGGTGCGTCTCGTCCTCGAGGATCGCATAGCCGCGCCCCAGCACCGCCAGCGGGCTCACCGCCTGCAGCTCCCGCACCACCCCGCCGAAGCGTTCACGATGCCGGGCCAGCTCCCGGGGCATGGCCCGACTCAGGCGACGCTGGGCGGCCTCCAGGCGCTCGCGGGCCTGATGCAACTGGCGATGGGGCGGATGGGCGGCCAGGCGCCGCGCCAGCTGCCCCTCGCGATGGCGTTCGTGCTCCAGGCGCCGCTGCATGGCGCGGTGCAGCCGCGCGCACAGCTGCTCGAGGGCCTGGCGCTGGGTCGCCAGCCGCTCGCCCGGGTGGCGCAGCCGGGCGCGCAGATGGTCGAGGCGCTGGCCCTCACGGTCGAGACGGGCGCGCTGGGCGCGCACCAGGCGGGCGTCCCATTGTCCCAGGCGGCGACGCAGGTCGGCCTGGTCCGGCACCAGTTGCTCGGCGGCGGCGGAGGGGGTGGGGGCGCGGATATCGGCGGCGAAGTCGGCCAGGGTCAGGTCCACCTCGTGACCCACCGCCGACATCACCGGCAGCCGCGAATGGAAGATGGCCCGCGCCAGGTGCTCGTCGTTGAAGGCCCAGAGGTCCTCCAGGCTGCCGCCGCCGCGGGTGATCAGGATGGCGTCCCGGGCCGGGTCCAGGTTGGCCTGGCGATTGAGCAGGGCCAGGGCGCGGATCAGGCCGGGTGCCGCCTCGCGACCCTGCACCGGCACCGGGATCAGGGTGGGGCGGGCCAGGGGCCAGCGCGCCGCCAGCACCGCCAGGACGTCGCGGATCGCCGCGCCGCTGGGCGAGCTGAGGATCAGCAGGTGGCGGGGCGGGTAGGGCAGTTGGCGGGCATTGGCGAAGACGCCCTCCGCCTCGAGCTGGGTCTTGAGGCGCTGGTAGGCCGCCAGCAGCTCGCCCTCGCCGCTGGCCTGCACTGCCTCGACGATCAACTGGTAGTCGCCACGGGGCTCGAAGATCGATAGCCGGCCGCGCACCTTGACCCGGTCGCCGTCGCGCATCGGTGCCGCGACGAAGCGCGCCCGGGTGCGGAACAGCGCGCAGCGCAGTTGGGCCTCGGCGTCCTTGAGGGTGAAGTAGACATGCCCCGAGGCCGGCCGCGACACCCCGGAGAGCTCGCCCTCCACCCAGCAGTCGCCGAAGTCGCGCTCCAGCAGCAGGCGCGCCTGGCGATTGAGCTGGCTGACGGAGAGCGGGGCGGGGGTATCGGACATGGCGGGGCTCCTCGGGCTAAGGCGCCCAGCCTAGCATGTCGGGAGGCCGGAAATGCAGCACCGCCGGACCTGGGCCCGGCGGTGCATCGGTCGATCTAGGCACCGGTTCCGGAAGGCTCACTCATTGGGGGTGACCGCATCCCGGGCCGCCTCCCAGGCCTGCCGGGCGTTCTCGCGGGTGGTCTCCCAGGCGCGCTCGGCGCCCTCCTGAGTCGCCTGCCAGGCGCTCTCGGCCCCCTCCTGGGTCCGCATCCAGGCCTCCCGGGAGCGCTCCCTGGCCTGCGCCCACCAAGCGTCGTCATAGGTCGGGTAGCCCTCGAGTTCCTCGGCGCTGGCCTCGAGCATCACCCGGTGCTCGGCATCGCCGTCGTTCTCCAGGTCGGTCATCAGGGTGAAATTCCCGGACTCGACGATAAATTCGCGACCGCCGAGGCCCAGGGCGCTGCCGCTCTCGACCACCAGGGCGGTGATCTGCATCGCCTCGTCGAGGAGGATATCCTCGACCTCGCCGACTCGCTCGCCGGGATTGGCGGTCAGGTAGACGTCGGCGTCGAGGATGTCATCGGCGGAGTAGAGCCCCTGGGGCTGGTAGGTCGATTGGGCCTGGGCGCCCAGGGCCAGGCCGCCGGCCAGGGTGGCAATGGCGAGGGAGAGGGTCGGTTGACGCATCGCATCACTCCTTTCCTTGAGTGGGAATGGATTGCCGCCCCTTCACCCTAGCCAAGACACGCCGATTCGACAGTGATTCCCTGTGTTGTCCTGTTCGGCTCTGTTACCCGCGTGGTGGGGCCCGTGACGGGGCCCACTCATGGCGTTATAATGGCGGATTAATTTCCCCACGCCCCGTCCCCCATCATCTGCTTAACATTGGGTGTTGCCGATATGCTACGTATGGCGCAAGAAGCTCTTACGTTCGATGACGTATTACTCGTTCCCGGCTACTCAGAGGTCCTGCCCAAGGATGTCAGCCTCAAGTCCCGCCTGACCCGCCACATCGAACTCAATATCCCCCTCGTTTCCTCCGCCATGGACACCGTCACCGAAGCTCGCCTGGCCATCGCCATGGCGCAGGAAGGTGGCATCGGCATCATCCACAAGAACCTGACCATCTCCGGCCAGGCCGCCGAGGTGCGCAAGGTCAAGAAGCACGAGAGCGTGATCGTCAAGGATCCCGTCACCGTCAGCCCCAAGGCCAAGCTGGAAGACCTGCTGGCCATGGCCGACGAGTACGGCTACTCCGGCTTCCCGGTGGTGGAGGGCGAGGCCCTGGTGGGCATCGTCACCGGCCGCGACATGCGCTTCCAGCCGGACCACAGCGACACCGTGGCGGGCATCATGACCCCCAAGGAGAAGCTGGTCACCGTGCCGGTGGGGACCCCCCTGGAGGAGATCAAGGCCAAGCTGCAGGAAAGCCGCATCGAGAAGATCCTGATCGTCGATGATCAGTTCCACCTGCAGGGCCTGGTCACCGTGCGGGATATCGAGAAGGCGCGCACCTACCCGATGGCCGCCAAGGACAGCGACGGCCGCCTGCTGGTGGGCGCCGCCGTGGGCACCGGCCCCGAGACCCCGGACCGGGTCGCCGCCCTGGTGGAGGCCGGCGTCGACGTCATCGTGGTGGACACCGCCCACGGCCATTCCAAGGGCGTCATCGACCGGGTCGCCTGGGTCAAGGCCAACTTCCCCCAGGTGCAGGTGATCGGCGGCAATATCGCCACGGCGGAAGCCGCGAAAGCGCTGGCCGAGGCCGGTGCCGATGGCGTCAAGGTGGGCATCGGCCCGGGCTCCATCTGCACCACCCGCATCGTCGCCGGCGTGGGGGTGCCGCAGATCAGCGCCGTGGCCAATGTTTCCGCGGCGCTGGAGCCCTATGACATCCCGCTGATCGCCGACGGCGGCGTGCGCTTCTCCGGCGACCTGGCCAAGGCCGTCGCCGCCGGCGCCAGCTGCGTGATGATCGGCGGCCTGCTGGCCGGCACCGAGGAGGCCCCCGGCGAGGTGGAGCTCTACCAGGGCCGTACCTACAAGGCCTACCGCGGCATGGGCTCCATGGGCGCCATGGCCCAGAGCCAGGGCAGCGCCGACCGCTACTTCCAGGACAAGGACGCCGGCGCCGAGAAGCTGGTGCCGGAAGGCATCGAGGGCCGGGTGCCCTACAAGGGCGTGATGAGCGCCATCGTCCACCAGCTGATGGGCGGCCTGCGCGCCTCCATGGGCTACACCGGCTGCACCTCCATCCAGGAGATGCGCACCAAGCCCGAGTTCGTGCAGATCACCGGTGCCGGCTTCGCCGAGTCCCACGTTCACGACGTGCAGATCACCAAGGAAGCCCCCAACTACCGGGCGGGCTAAGCCTGCAAGCTTGAAGCCGGAAGCTTGAAGCTGGAAGCGGGCAAGATGCCGCTTCCAGCTTTCGCTTTTACGGTACAGTTGCTTCTTAAAGGAAAGGCCAGATGACCGACATTCACGCCCACAAGATCCTGATCCTCGACTTCGGCTCCCAGTACACCCAGCTGATCGCCCGCCGGGTCCGCGAGATCGGCGTCTACTCCGAGATCCGCGCCTTCGATATCACCGAAGACGAGATCCGCGAGTACAACCCCAACGGCATCATCCTCGCCGGTGGCCCCGAGTCCGTCACCGAGCTCGACTCCCCCCGGGCCCCCCAGTGCGTCTTCGAGATGGGCCTGCCGGTCTTCGGCATCTGCTACGGCATGCAGACCATGGCCGAGCAGCTCGGCGGCAAGGTGGAAGGTTCCCACCAGCGCGAGTTCGGCTATGCCCAGGTGCGCATCGACGAGACCACCGCGCTGTTCCGCGATATCGCCGACCATATCGACCACGACACCGGCAAGAGCCTGCTCGACGTGTGGATGAGCCACGGCGACAAGGTGGCCCAGGTGCCCGACACCTTCACCGTCACCGCCTCCACCCCGAGCTGCCCCATCGCCGCCATGGCCTGGGAGGAGAAGCGCTTCTACGGGGTGCAGTTCCACCCCGAGGTGACCCACACCCTCCAGGGCCAGCGCATCCTCGAGCACTTCGTGCTGGAGATCTGCGGCGCCGAGCGCCTCTGGACCCCGGCCCAGATCATCGAGGACCAGATCGCTCGGGTCCGCGAGCAAGTGGGCGACCGCCACGTGCTGCTGGGCCTCTCCGGCGGCGTCGACTCCTCGGTGGTGGCGGCCCTGCTGCACAAGGCCATCGGCGACCAGTTGACCTGCGTGTTCGTCGACAACGGCCTGCTGCGCAAGAACGAGGGCGACCAGGTGATGGAGACCTTCGCCAAGCACATGGGCGTCAAGGTGATCCGCGTCGACGCCGAGCAGCTGTTCCTCGACAAGCTCAAGGGCGAGGCCGACCCGGAGGCCAAGCGCAAGATCATCGGCAACACCTTTATCGATGTCTTCGACGCCGAGGCCGCCAAGATCGAGGGCGTCGACTTCCTGGCCCAGGGCACCATCTACCCCGATGTCATCGAGTCCGCCGCCGCCAAGACCGGCAAGGCCCACGTCATCAAGTCCCACCACAACGTGGGCGGCCTGCCGGAGACCATGAAGCTCAAGCTGGTCGAGCCGCTGCGCGAGCTGTTCAAGGACGAGGTGCGCAAGCTCGGCGTCGAGCTCGGCCTGCCCTACGACATGGTCTACCGCCACCCCTTCCCGGGGCCGGGCCTGGGCGTGCGCATCCTCGGCGAGGTGAAGAAGGAGTACGCCGATATCCTGCGCGAGGCCGACGCCATCTTTATCGAGGAGCTGCACAAGGCCGACTGGTACCACAAGACCAGCCAGGCCTTCGCCGTCTTCCTGCCGGTCAAGTCCGTGGGCGTGGTCGGCGACGGCCGCCGCTACGAGTGGGTCATCGCCCTGCGCGCCGTGGAGACCATCGACTTCATGACCGCCCGCTGGGCCCACCTGCCCTACGAGCTGCTGGAGAAGGTCTCCAACCGCATCATCAACGAGCTCGCCGGGGTCTCCCGGGTCACCTACGACGTCTCGAGCAAGCCGCCGGCGACCATCGAGTGGGAATAACCCGCGCCGTGGCATGATGCCGCCGGTCGACAGGAACCCGCCACTCGGCGGGTTCCTTTGTGTTCGGCCTGGCGAGCCTGGGTTGATGAAGGGGGAAAGATGAATTCGACCACATTCACGGCGCTGGCCTGTCCGCTGGACGGCGAGCCGTTGCGACGAGACGGCGGTGCCTGGCGCTGCGCGGCCGGCCACGGCTTCGATATCGCCCGCCAGGGCTACGTCAACCTGCTGCCGGTGCAGCACAAGCGTTCCCGGGATCCCGGCGACAGCAAGGAGATGGTCGCGGCGCGTCGGCGCTTCCTCGAGGCCGGCCACTACCGGCCGATCGCCGAGGCCGTCGCCCGGGCGGTGCTGGCGCAGGCACCCGCCGGCGGCACGCTTCACTGCCTCGATGCCGGCTGCGGCGAGGGCTACTACCTGCGCGAGCTGGCCAGGACCCATGAGCAGGCCCAGGCGGCCGGTGACGAGCGGACGCTGGCCCTGCTGGGGGTGGATATCTCCAAGTGGGCGGTGCTCGCCGCCGCCAAGCAACAGCAGGCCGCCACCTGGGTGGTGGGCACCAATGCCCACCTGCCGGTGCAGGAGAGCAGCCTGGACGTCGTGCTGTGCCTGTTCGGCTTCCCCGTCTACCCCGAGTTCGCCCGGGTGCTGAAGCCGGGCGGCGTACTGCTGCGGGTCGATGCCGGCCCCGACCACCTTCGCGAGCTGCGCGAGATCATCTACCCCAGCCTCAAGGCGCCGCGGGCCGATGACGAGACGCTGCCGCCAGGCTTCGCGCCCCTCTCCCGGGAGAGGCTGCGCGATACCGTCGAGCTCGATGGCGCCGAGCCCATCGCCGACCTGCTGGCCATGACGCCACACCTCCATCGCGCCAAGGCCGAGGGCCGGGAGCGGGCGGCGGCGCTGGCGTCGCTGACCGTGACCCTGGACGTGCGGCTGACGCAGTGGGTCTACCAGCCCGCGGAGTAGAGGGGGCCATTATCGGTGGACTCGGGACGGCCTCCGTAGTACCGGTGACCGTCGCCCGGTGATCCGCCCCTCCAGAACGCAACGCTGGGCTTTAATTGCCTAAGGTCATTGAGCTTTCGGCCGATACCCACACTTAAGAGACTGTCGCAGGGAGCTGGCATGCAGGGCCACCGAGGAATACAGGGCAGGGCGGTAGTTTGGCCGCCCCGGGAGCCGAAGGGAGAGGGGGCGTCTCGATATGCTTAGGCGAGCGCTGCATCGCCAGCTGTCGCCCCAGGCCTGGCGGGAGGCGGGGCTGTCACCCGTCAACAAGGTTATCTGTGCCCTGGTCCTGCTGGCCTCCCTGGTGGCGGTGGTGGAGACCGAGCCCACCATTCGCCGCCTGGCTCCCGGCATCTTCCGCGGCATCGAAATCGTCTTCGTGGTGCTCTTCTCCGTCGAGTACCTGGCTCGCGTCTATGCCGCCGGCGAGGATCCCCGTTATCGCGGCATCGGCGGGCGGCTGCGCTACCTGCTGTCCTTCTGGGCACTGATCGACCTGATCGCCATCCTGCCCTTCTTCCTCGGCTTTCTCGCCCAGAACAACGCCTTCCTGTTGCGCATCTTTCGGGTGCTGCGGCTGCTGCGCCTGTCGCGGCTGGGACGCTTCAGCCGGGCCTGGTCGGCCCTGGCCGAGGCCCTGAGTGCCCGGGTCCACGAGCTGCTGCTCAGCGTGGGCGTGGCCGGCCTGTTGCTGCTGTTCTCCTCCGCCTGCCTCTATGCCGTGGAGGCCGCCGACCAGCCGGAGGCCTTCGGTAGCGTGCCCCGGGCGTTGTGGTGGAGCATAGCGACGCTGACCACCGTGGGCTATGGTGACGTGACGCCCATCACCGCCCTGGGCAAGCTCTTCGCCGGCCTTACCGCCGTCGCGGGCATCGGCATTATCGCCATGCCCACCGGCATCCTGGCCGCCGCCTTCAGCGACGCCTTCCAGAGCAAGAAAGCATCCCCGAAAGAGTGAGGAGGTAACGCCCTGAGCCGTCCCGGCTTTCTCGGAGACCCGTTGGTTTGAGTCAGGCCGCCTTCTTGGCCTGACCCTGTTGCTCATAATACAGCGCTTCTCGCTCGGCCGGTGGCATGTTGCCGATCGGCTC
>NZ_BRCY01000042.1:0-21668 GCF_023708045.1 Halomonas sp. NCCP-2165 | reverse complement strand
ATGGGGAGTGAGACGGGCATTCTTATGGGTGTTCATCCGGGCCTCCTGGAGGTTGGTTTGGTTCGCACCCCCAGTTTTCCGGGTCGGCTCCGGATGAACAACCTACCGAGAGATCACAGCTAGGTCGGCGCGTAGGCCGGATAAACGCGCGCAGGTCGGATAAACGAGCGTAGGTCGGATAAACGAGCCAAAGCGAGAGCATCCGACGTTTCGAGAGCATCCGACACCTCGAGAGCATCCGACATATCGCGAGAGCATCCGACGCCGCGACAGTGCTCGTCGGGTGCGCTCGCTGAAGCTCACTTACCCGACCTACGCCGCTCCTAACACCCCAGGGAGTCACCCCGACAGGCCTTGCCTCGCCGGTGTATAATAAGCGGCCTAATAAAGCGGGCGCGGCCCTATCCCCCAGCCGCGTCCGCTTCTCGTCTTACTACCACCGGACGCGCCTCCCGCGCCTCCAAGGAGAACCGGGTGCTACGGCTGACCTCCCCCGCCACCGTGATCCTGCTGGCGGCCCTGACCGCCCTGGGCCCGTTGGCCACCGATATGTACCTGCCGGCCATGCCCGCCATGGCCGAGGCCCTGAATACCGGCCCCGATCAGGTGCAGCTGACCCTGAGCCTCTACATGGCCGGCTTCGCCCTGGCCCAGCTGTTCTGCGGCCCCTTGGCGGACCGCTTCGGGCGCAAGCCGATCATGGTGGGGGGCTTCGCCCTCTTCCTCGCCGCCAGCCTGCTCTGCGCCCTGGCGCCGAGCATCGAGTGGCTGCTGGCCGGACGCTTCCTGCAGGCCCTGGGCGGCGCCGCCGGCCCGGTGCTGGGACGCGCCGCGGTGCGCGATATCTACGGCCCCCTGGAGGCCGGACGCATCCTCTCCCACCTGGCCAGTATCATGGCCCTGGCCCCGGCCCTGGCGCCGGTGGTGGGCGCCGGCCTGCTGCTGGCCTTCGGCTGGGAGGCGATCTTCCTGGTGCTGGCCCTCTATGCGGCGGTCGCCCTGGCGCTGCTGATCTTCGCCCTGCCGGAACCCCTGCCCCGGGAGCTGCGCCAGCCCATCGGCCCGGCCGCCATGCTCGGCAACTTCCGCCTGCTGCTCGGCCAGCGCGCCTTCGTCGGCTATACCCTGACCAATGCCGCCGCCTTCTCGGGGCTCTTCGCCTACCTCTCCGGCTCCGCCTTCGTGCTGATCGAGTTTATCGGCGTCCACCCCACCACCTACGGCATCCTCTTCGCGCTGATCGTCGCCGGCTTCTTCGGCGGCACGGTGATCAGCGGCCGCTATAGCCGCCGCCTGGGTCGCGACCGGCTGATCCTGCGCGGCGCCCTGCTCTGCACCCTGGGCGGCACGACCATGGCCCTGCTGGCCCTGGCCGGCATCTACCAGGCCTGGGCGGTGGTGGGGCCGCATATCGTCTTCATGATGGGGGTAGGCATCCTGATGCCCCAGACCATGGCCGGGGCCCTGGCCCCCAACCCTCAGTGCGCCGGCTCCGCCTCCTCGTTGTTCGGCTTCCTGCAGATGGGCATCGCCGCCCTGGTGGGGGGCCTGGTGGGTCAGCTCCACGACGACAGCTCACGCACCCTGGCGCTGACCATCGGCCTGACCGGCATCACCGCCCTCGCGGTCTACTGGGGCCTGGTGCGCCCCGCCGCCCGGCGAGAAGCCCGCCAGGCGCTCTCGGAATAGCCGCCAGCGCCTCTCCCCTCCCGCCCCCAGGCGACGTGGCGGCTCGACGCCGCCACCCGGCTATTGCATAATCGCCCGGCCCACAAATGATAACCAGGCGCAAAGAAGGGTGAGTGACGACACGCCCTGCGGGTGAGTCGTGTTATCGCGCCAGACCTCAGCGGTCCCAGTCCCACGAGAGGCGAGGAAGCCCCCCCATCATGCATAAAACCCTGCTACAGGCGGCCTGTGCCGTGAGCCTCACGCTACTCGGCGTGGCCACCCAGGCCGACGAGATCACCGTTACCGATATCGCCGGCCGCGAGGTCACCCTCGAGGCCCCCGTGGAGCGCATGATCCTGGGCGAGGGCCGCCAGATCTATCTGCTCGGCGCCCTGCAACCCGAGGATCCCTTCGCCGGCGTAGTGGGCTGGCGGGAGGATTTCTCCCAGGCCGATCCGGACAACTACGCCGTCTACGCCGAGCGCTTCCCCGAGCTGGAGGAGATCCCCACCTTCGGCGGGTTCAAGGACGGCACCTTCGACGTGGAGCAGGCCGCCGCCCTGGCCCCCGATGTGGTACTGATGAACCTGGAGGCCAGGACGGCCACCGAGGACGCCGGCTACGACGACAAGCTCGCCGAGCTGGGCATCCCCATCGTCTATGTGGACTTCCGCGAAGACCCGCTCGCCCACACCCTGCCGTCCATGCGCCTGATGGGCCAGCTGCTGGGTGAAGAAGCGGACGCCGAGGCCTTTATCGCCTACTCCGAGGCCCAGATGGCCCGGGTCACCGAGGTTATCGCCGCGGCCGACCCGGAGCGCCCCCGGGTCTTTATCGACCGTGCCGGCGGCTACTCCGAGGATTGCTGCATGAGCTTCGGCCCCGGCAACTTCGGCGAGTACGTGGCGTTGGCCGGCGGCAGCAACATCGCCGATGGCATCATCCCCAATACCTTCGGCTCGCTGAACCCGGAGCAGATCCTCGCCGCCGACCCCGAGCAGGTGGTGGTCACCGGCGGCAACTGGGACGCCTACGTCCCCGGCGGCGACTGGGTCGGCGTGGGCCCCGGGGCCGACCTGGAGCGTGCCCAGGCCAAGCTCGAGGCACTCACCGAGCGCACCGCCATGACCGGCATCACGGCCGTGGAGCAAGACAATTTCCACGCCATCTGGCATCAGTTCTACAACAGCCCCTACTACTTCGTGGCCGTGCAGCGCCTCGCCAAGTGGTTCCACCCGGACCTGTTCGCCGACCTCGACCCCGAGGCCACCCTGGAGGAGCTGCACGAGCGCTTCCTGCCGGTGGACTATGCCCCCGGCTACTGGGTATCGCTGCATGACCACTGAGACGAGCGCCGCCGAGGCCCCCCAGGGCCGCGATTTCTATCGCGTCCTGGTGTTCCGGCGCCAACTGATCCTCGCCGCCCTGGGGCTGGCGCTGCTGCTCAGCCTGTGCGTCGACCTCGCCCTGGGGCCGGCCCGCTTCGGCCTGGGCGAGGTGATTAGCGGCCTGCTCACCCCCGACGCCGTCAGCCAGCAGGTGCGGGTAATCCTCTGGGAGATCCGCATGCCGGTGGCGCTGATGGCCCTGGTGGTGGGGGCCAGCCTGTCGGTGGCCGGCGCCCAGATGCAGACCATCCTCAGCAATCCCCTGGCCAGCCCCTTCACCCTGGGCATCTCCGCCGGGGCGAGTTTCGGCGCGGCCCTGGCGCTGGCCTTCGGCGTGGCGATCATCCCGGCGGCCATCGAGTACGTGGTGCCGATCAACGCCTTCGTCATGGCCATGCTCACCGCCTTCCTGATCCACACCCTGAGCATGAGGCGCGGGGTCACCATCGAGACCATCGTGCTGCTGGGCATCGCCATGGTGTTCATCTTCAATTCGCTGATGGCGCTGATCCAGTTCTTCGCCAGCCAGCAGGCGGTGGCCGCGGTGGTGTTCTGGACCATGGGCAGCCTGACCAAGGCGACCTGGCCCAAGCTGTGGATCGCCGCGGGCGTCCTCGCCGCGGTGCTGCCGCTGCTGGCCCGCCATGGCTGGGCGCTGACCGCCATGCGCCTGGGCGATGCCAAGGCCGAGAGCCTGGGCGTGAAACCACGCGCCCTGCGCCTGGAGGTCCTGGTGCTGGTGTCGCTGCTGGCGGCCATCGCCGTGGCCTTCGTCGGCACCATCGGCTTTATCGGCCTGGTCGGGCCGCATATCGCCCGGCTGCTGCTGGGCGAGGATCAGCGCTTCTTCCTGCCCGGCGCGGCGCTGTGCGGCGCTCTGATCCTCTCCATCGGCTCGGTGCTGTCGAAGGTCATCCTGCCCGGCACCATCATCCCCATCGGCATCATCACCTCCCTGGTGGGTATCCCCTTCTTCCTGTTCCTTATCCTCAACCGCAAGAAGGCCTCATGGTAACCCTGCGACTCGACCGCCTCTCGGCCGGCTACGGCCGCCGCCAGATCCTGGCGGAGATCACCACCCCAAGCTTCGAGGGCGGCCAGGTGGTGGCCCTGCTCGGTCCCAATGCCGCCGGCAAGTCCACCCTCTTCCGGCGCATCCTCGGCCTGCTCAAGGGCCAGGGCGAGGTGGTGATCGACGGCACCCGCGCCGAGCGCCCGGTGGCCTATATGCCCCAGGACACCGGCGCCAAGGCGGTGCTGACGGTCTACGAGTCGGTGCTGCTGGCGCGCATGCAGGGGCGCGCCTTGAAGGTCGCGGCCGAGGACCTGGCACGGGTCGACCAGGCCCTGGCGGAGCTGGGCATCGCCGCGCTCGGCGAGCGCGATATCGGCGACCTCAGCGGCGGCCAGCGCCAACTGGTCAGCGCCGCCCAGGCCCTGGTCCAGGAGCCCGAGATCCTGATGCTCGACGAGCCCACCTCGGCGCTGGACCTCAATCGCCAGATCGGCCTGCTGACGGTGCTGCGGCGACTGGCCCGGGAGCGCAACATGCTGATCCTGGTGGCCCTCCACGACCTGGGCCATGCCCTGCGCTTCACCGACCAGGCGATGGTGCTCGAGAGCGGCCGGCTGATCGCCTGCGGCCCCACCGACCAGGTGATCACCCCCGAGCTGCTGCGGCGGGTCTATCGGGTCGAGTCGCGCATCGAGTCCTGCTCCAAGGGCTGGCCCCAGCTTATCGTCGAAGAGGCCATCTGAGCCGGCGCCCCTCCAGCGCCGCCAGCCCCGCCCCGGCCAGCACCAGGGGCAGGGCCAGCAGGAAGCCGGTGGAAGGCGTCAGCCCGAAGATCGCCAGGTCGGCCAGCACCGGCCAGATCAGCGCCAGGTACTCGAAGGGCGCCAACCGCGAGGCCTCCGCATAACGCAGCGCCAGGGTCATGCAGATATGCGCCGCGCCGCCGAACAGCCCCGAGAGCACCAGCAGCCCCAGCTGCGGCCCAGTGAGGGCGGCCCATCCCAGGGGCCAGGTGGCCAGCCCGGCCAGCGCCGAGACGAGGATAAAGTAGAAGGCGATGGCCCCCGGCGTCTCGGTGCGCGAGATGCGCCGCACCGTCAGCAGGGCCCCCGCCGAGAGCAGGGCCGCGAGCGCCCCCAGCGCATAGCCCAGCGCCGAGGCCTCGCCGGCCCCGAGGGCGGGCAGCGCCAGCACGGCGACGCCGCTCAGCGCCAGCAGCAGGGCCCCGGCGCGGTGCGCCGTGAGCCGCTCGCCCAGCAGCAGGACGCCGCCCAGCGCCATCAGCACCGGGGTCAGCTGAGCCAGCAGCGTCGCCTCGGCCACCGGCAGCAGCGCCAGCGCCGCGAAGGAGGCGAACATCGCCGCCGCGCCGAGTCCCGAGCGCAGCAGGTGGCCTCCCGGCCGCCGGGTGGCCAGGCCGGCGGGGAACTCCCGCCGCCAGGCCAGGAACACCACGATGGGCAGCAGCGCGAAGGCCGAGCGGAAGAATACCGTCTGCCCCAGCGGGGCCACCGTACTGGCCGCCTTCACGCACACCATCATCGCCGTGAACAGCACCCCCGACAGCAACCGGAGAGTAATGCCGGCCAGGGGCCGCTCGTCGTCCGTCACGCCTTTCATCCCGCCTCGCCTATCGTCCGCCAAAAAGACCGGGCATTCTCCCCCGATCGCCCGACGAACGCCATCGCCCGACCGGCATCACCGCCCTCGCGGTCTACTGGCGCCTGGTGCGCCCCACCGCCCGGCGGGAGGCCCGCCAGGCGCCCTCGGAGTGACACAGAACAGCCATGCCAAGTAATGCGTGGCTAATGCGTAGACGCCTTGAGTCACGCATTGAATGCCATTTAATGCACGGATCTGCGCATTAAGTGGCCGGACGATCGAAGCCGGCGAGGTGCCGATCCAGTGACCAGATAGTGACGCGGCGCTGCGGGTTCTGATCGCAGAGTCGCTGCCAGTCGTGGATGATGGATAGGTCCCCCAGGCCGCTTCCTCTGCCGGCATGGTCGGGGAATTCCGCCAGCCAGGCCTGCAGCTGCTCGGCCTTCAGGAAGCTGATCGGCTTGAAGGGGCTCTGGCCTTTCAATGCCGCCCCGACCTGCTGCACGAGGCGCTGGGCACAGGCGCGTCGTTGGCGGCCGTCGCCGTGCTGGCCGATATGGTTACCGGTCTCCAGGATCGTCGCCATGGGTAGAAACAACGATTCTTCCCGGGTGAGTCGCGCTTCCAGCTCAGCCATGATGTCAGCGTGGTGACTGTCCATCCCGGGGACCCTGAGGATCTCCACGAATACCGAGGTATCGACGAGACAGATGGCGCTCATCCCTGAGACTCCGTGTCCTGCTTGAGCTGCTCCAGCCAGGCCAGGGCCGCATCGCGGCGCTGCTCCGGCGAGGTATCGTCCTTGAGGAAGCGCTCCAGCACCTTGCGGGTCATCAGTTGGCCCAGCGGCCCCTGGGCCACTAGCTCGCTGTAGCGCTCCATATCGCCCAGCCGCACCAGGCGGCTGTCGCCCTGGTGAGTATCGCGGTAGCAGCACAGCACATCGGCCAGGGACGCATCGGGCAGGGCATCCAGCAGGGCAGGATTGTGGGAGGTCATCAGTACCCGCAGTGATCTTTCGCTTGCCACATCGCGGATCTGCCTGACCAGCACATCGGCGCGGCTGGGGTGCACGCCATTGTCGACCTCCTCGATGACCAGCAGCGCACCTTCAGGCGCAGAAAGCAGTGCCGCGCCCACGGCCAGTACCCGCAGGGTGCCATCGGAGAGCAGTGGGGCATCCACGAAGCGCTGCTGCTCGCCGAAGGTCTCTTCCAGGCTGACCATGACGTCCTGGCGGGGCGTCTCGATAAACCGGATATCGGTAATGTCCTGCTCCGGCAGCGAGCGGATAAAGTCGAGCAGTGCCTGTTTGCTCTCCGGACTCTGGCAGAGCTGATAGAGCACCGCGGAGAGGTTGCTACCGTCCTCCTTGAGGTGCTTGTCGCCGGCATACTCATAGTCACGCATTTGTGCCGGACGCGGGTCGAGGAAGACGATAGTGCGCAGCGTCTCGCGCAGGGCGCGGGTCACGGCGGGGATAAGTTCCTGGGCCTCGGTATGGGATTGCTGGAAGCGACCGGGGGTCTCCAACTGGTAGAACACCGCCTGGCGGTTGGAGCAGGGGATGTGGGGCTTCTTCGGCCCTTTCCGGAAGTTGTTATAGGCAACGCTGATCTCGTCGCTGTGTTCGTTGGGTTCGCTGTCCACCCGGTAGAGCGGCACCCTCTGATCGGGATGAGTGATCTGCTCGCCCCCTACCACCAACTGGTCGCTGAGCTGATTGATGCTGATGGAGAAGTCGCCCCAGCCCTCGGGAGCCTCGGCCAGGTGTGCCTCCAGCATGAACGGCTCGCCATCCTCTCGGAACAGGTCGCGGGCCTGGCCGCGCACCACGGTATCGCCGCCCTGGATATCGCGCTCGATATCGTCCAGGCGCTTGCCCTTGGCCAGCCAGTTAAGCAACCGAATACCCTCCAGGGCATTACTCTTGCCCGAAGCGTTGGGGCCGATCAGGAAGGTCAGCGGTGCCAGATCCAGCGTAGCCTGCCGGTAACTCTTGAAATTGGTCAGCCGAATGGAAGTCAGCATGGTCGCACCCCTCGATGGATAGAGGCCCTGCGGTGACGCCATTACCCCACCGATATCGGGACTATTCCGATCGATTGTAGCGATTTTCTCGGAGGATTCCGAAGCCCTGGCCGGCCCGGAGACTGATAGCAAAACGCCGCCCTGCTTAGCAGGGCGGCGCTGTTCTGGCGGGACCGATCAGGCTTCGATCAGGCCACTTCGGCGGCGATGGTCATGGGGCGACCGTTGCGCAGCTCCTCCAGCAGCCTGGCCTGGCGGGCCTGGGCCTGCTCGGCGGCGGCCTCGCGCACCGGGCCATAGCCGCGGACCTCTTCCGGCAGCTTGGCCAGCGCCAGGGCGGTGGCGTGGGTGGCGTCATCCAGGCGCGTCACCAGCTCGTCGAGCAGGGCCTCGTATTCCGCCAGCAGGCGGCGATCCAGCTTGCGGTCGGCGCTGAAGCGGAAGGGATCGAGGGGGCCGTTGCGCAGGCCGCGCAGCTTGGCCAGCCCCTTCATGGCGGTGAGCATCCAGGGCCCGAAGCGACGCTTCACCGGGCGCCCCTTGGCATCCTTGCGGCCGCCCAGCAGCGGCGGCGCCAGGTGGAAGGTCAGCGTGTAGTCGCCGCCGAAGGTGGCGTCGAGCTCCTCGAGGAAGTCGCTCTCGGTGTAGAGGCGCGCCACCTCGTACTCGTCCTTGTAGGCCATCAGCCGGTAGAGCTGGGTGGCCACCGCCTGGGTCAGGGCCTCGCCGGCCTCGAGGCGGGCTTCCGCCTCGCGTACCCGGGCCACCGCCTGCACGTAGCGCTCGGCATAGGTGCGGTCCTGGTAGCGCTCCAGCAGGCGGGCGTTGCGGTCGATCACCTCGTCGAGGCCGGCATCGGCGGACAGCGGCGTCTCGTCCAGGCGACGCTGCAGGTAGTCCGGCTCCACCGCCGCCAGTCGGCCCCAGGCGAAGGCGCGCTGGTTCTTGTCGATGGCCACGCCGTTGAGCTCGATGGCCCGCTTGAGCGCCGCCTCGCTGACCGGCAGCAGGCCCTGCTGCCAGGCGAAACCGAGCATCATGACGTTGGAGAAGACGGTGTCCCCCAGCAGTTGCTCGGCCAGGCGGTTGGCGTCCAGGGTGGCGAAGTTGGCCTCGCCCACGGCGTCGCGCAGCAGCGCCAGGCGCTTGTCCGCCTGCATGTCGGCGTCCCGGTAGAGCACATAGTCGGCGGTGGGCAGCTCGGCCAGGTTGGCCACCACCCGGGTGGTATCGGCCTTGAGCACGTCCAGGGCCTTCTTCGAGCTGCCGACGACCATGTCGCAGGCGATCACCGCATCGGCCTGGCCGGACTCGATGCGCACCTGGTTGAGGTCGGCGGGCACGGGCGCCAGGCGCACGTAGCTGAGCACGGTGCCGCCCTTCTGGGCGAAGCCCATGAAGTCGAGCACGCTGGTGCCGCGGCCCTCCAGGTGGGCGGCCATGGTGATCAGCTGACCCACGGTGACCACGCCGGTGCCGCCGACGCCGCCCACCAGCAGGTCATAAGGCGCCTCCAGCGCCGGGGCCTGGGGCGCCGGCAGGGCCTCCACCCTGCGCCAGAAGGCCTCGTCGACCCCCACGCCCTGGCCCTTGCGCAGCTCGCCGCCCTCCACGGTGACGAAGCTGGGGCAGAAGCCGCCCACGCAGGAGAGGTCCTTGTTGCAGGAGGACTGGTCGATCTTGCGCTTGCGCCCCAGCTCCGTTTCGCGAGGCACCACCGACAGGCAGTTGGACTGCACCGAGCAGTCGCCGCAGCCCTCGCAGACATGGTGGTTGATAAAGACCCGCTTGGCCGGGTCGGGCATCAGGCCACGCTTGCGGCGGCGGCGCTTCTCGGCGGCGCACACCTGGTCGTAGACCAGCACGGTGCAGCCGGAAATCTCGCGCAGCTCGCGCTGCAGGGCGTCCATCTCGTCGCGGTGGTGGAAGGTCACCCCCTTGGGGAACTGACCCTCGTGGCCGCGGTACTTCTCGGGCTCGTCGCTGACCACCACGATGCGCTTCACGCCCTCGGCGGCGGCGTGCTGGGCGATCATCGGCACGGTGATCTGGCCGTCCACCGGCTGGCCGCCGGTCATCGCCACGGCGTCGTTGAACAGCACCTTGTAGGTGATATTGACCCCGGCGGCCACCGCCTGGCGGATCGCCATGGAGCCGGAGTGGAACCAGGTGCCCTCGCCCAGGTTCTGGAAGATATGGCCGTTGCCGGTGAAGCGGCTCTTGCCTACCCAATTGACGCCCTCGCCGCCCATCTGGATCAGCGACTCGGTCTGGCGGCCCATCCAGGAGGCCATGAAGTGACAGCCGATGCCGGCCAGGGCCTTGCTGCCCTCCGGCACCTTGGTGGAGCTGTTGTGGGGGCAGCCGGAGCAGAAGTAGGGCAGGCGGCGCACGCCGCCCAGCTCCTGGGCCTCGGCGCGGCAGCGATCCAGCTTGCTCAGGCGTTCGCTCAAGTCAATCGCGAAGAAGCGCTCCAGGCGCTCGGCCACGTAGCCGGCCAGCAGCCGCGGGCTCAGTTCGCCCACATAGGGAATCAGCGGCTTGCCCGCCTCGTCCTGCTTGCCGGTGATCAGCACCTCGCCGGGGCGATCCGGCTCGGACATGTACTCCTTGATCTGGCTCTCGATGATGCCGCGCTTCTCCTCGATGACCAGGATCTCCTGCTTGCCGTGCACGAAATCGAGGATGCCGCGACGCTGCAGGGGCCACACCATGCCGACCTTGTAGAGCTCCACCCCCAGCTCGCGCAGGGCCGCCTCGTCGAGGCCCAGCAGGCGCAGCGCCTCGAGCAGGTCCAGGTGGCCCTTGCCGGTGGTGACGATACCGAAGCGCGCGCCGTCGTTGGTATAGAGGCGCTTGTCGATGGGGTTGGCCCCGGCGAAGGCCTGCACCGCCGCCAGCTTGTGCTCGATGCGGGTCTCCAGCTGGGGCCCGGGCAGGTCCGGCCAGCGGTAGTGGAGGCCGTCTTCCGGCGGGGTGAAGTCGCTCGGGGTGGCGAAGTCGGGCAGCGGCGGCACCTCGATGGAGGCACCGCTCTCCACGGTCTCGGAGACCGCCTTGAAGCCCACCCAGCAGCCGGAGTAGCGGGACAGCGCATAGCCCCAGAGGCCGAACTCCTCGTACTCGGCCAGCGACGCCGGATTGATCACCGGCATAAACCAGGCCATAAAGGCCACGTCGGACTGGTGGGGCATGGAGGAGGAGACGCAGCCGTGGTCGTCGCCGGCCACCACCAGCACGCCGCCGTTGGGGGAGCTGCCGTAGGCGTTGCCGTGCTTCAGGGCGTCGCCGGCGCGATCCACCCCCGGCCCCTTGCCGTACCAGAAGCCGAAGACGCCATCGACCTCCTTGTCCGGGTCGGTCTCCACCTGCTGGCTGCCCAGCATCATGGTGGCGCCCAGGTCCTCGTTGATGGCCGGCACGAAGTCGATATGGTAGCTATCCAGGGCCGCCTTGGCCTGCCACAGGGCCTGGTCGACGCCGCCCAGGGGCGAGCCGCGATAGCCGCTGATCAGGCCCGCGGTGCGGCGGCCGTCGCGACGGTCCAGCTGCGCCTGGCGCAGGGCGATGCGTACCAGGGCCTGGGTGCCGGTGACGAAGATCCGGCCGGTGTCGCGGGAGTAACGGTCGTCGAGCTGGTAGTCGTCGAGGACGACGGGGGAGGTCGTAGTCATGGTCGCCACCTTCACGGGGAATGGGCCTTGGAGTTATGTTGGCCGCAGTCTAGCCAAGGCCCCGCTAAAGGTGCTTGCGAACTTGCCCCCGAAACCGCCATCATTCGAAAGAATATTTCTTCATGAAAGCCCTGGAGAAACAGGCCTCGATTCCTTCGACCTTGGTGTAAACCATTAGGGAGCCCGCCATGGCCTCCGACGCCCCCCTGGACGCCTACGACAAGAAGATCCTGCGCCTGCTTCAGGCCCGGGGTCGCATCACCAACCAGCAGCTGGCGGAGGAGATCGGCCTCTCCTCGGCGGCCTGCTGGCGACGGGTCAAGGCCCTGGAAGAGAACGGCACCCTGCGGCGCTTCACCGCCCTGGTGGACCCGGCCCGGGTCGGCCAGCCCCTCACCGCCCTGGTGATGGTGACTCTGGTGCGTCACCATATCGATAACACCGTCGAGTTCGAGCGCCGGATCCTCGAGTACCCGGAGGTGCTGCAGTGCTTCGCCACCACCGGCAACGCCGACTTCGTGCTGCGGGTGGTGATCGAGGACATGGCCGCCTACGACCGTTTCCTCAACGAGAAGCTCTTTACCCTGGCGGGGATCTCCCAGGTCAGCTCCAACTTCGCCCTGCGCGAGATCAAGAACGAGACCGCCATCCCGATTCGCTGAACGAGGAAAACCCATGCCCGCCCCGGCCGCCTCACGGATGATCCTGCTGTTGGCCCTGGCCGGCTTCGCCAGCATGGCCTCGATGCGCATCACCGACGCCATGCTGCCGGCCCTGGCCGAGACCTTCGCCCGCCCGGTGGCCGACGTGGCCCAGAACATCACCCTCTTCGCCGTGGCCTACGGCCTGATGCAGCTCGCCTATGGCCCCCTGGGGGATCGCCACGGCGCCCTGCGGGTGATCGGCCTGGCCACCCTGGCCTGCGCCCTGGGCTCGCTCGGTGCGGCCCTGGCCGGGTCGCTGCCGATGCTGCTGCTGTTTCGCACCCTGAGCGGCGCCACCGCTGCCGCCATCATCCCCCTCTCCATGGCCTGGGTCGGCGACACCGTGCCCTATGCCGAGCGCCAGGTGGCCCTGGCGCGGATGCTCTCCGGGGCGGTGCTGGGGCTGATCGCCGGCCAGACCCTGGGCGGCCTGCTGGCGGACACCCTGGGCTGGCGCTCCGCCTTCCTGCTGCTGGCCGGGGTCTTCCTGGTCGCGGGTATCCTGCTGATCGCCACCCTGCGGCGGCGTCCGGAACTCTCGCCCCGGGGCGAGGGCGGCGACGGCCTGGCCTTCCTGGCACGGATTCGTGGCGTGTTGGCCGAGACCCGGGCCCGCTGGCTCCTCGCCCTGGTGTTCCTGGAGGGGATCGCCGCCTTCGGCGCCCTGGGCTTCGCCGCCAGCCACCTGCACCGCTGGCAGGGCCTGTCGCTGACCCGGGCCGGGCTGGCGGTGGCGCTGTTCGGGGTCGGCGGGCTGATCTTCGCTGCCCTGGCCAGGCTGCTGGTGCGGCGCCTGGGCGAGGCCGGCCTGGCGCTGGGCGGCGGCACCCTGATGGGGGCCGGCTTCCTCGCCCTGGCCCTGGCGCCCACCCCCATGGGGGTTTCCCTGGGCGCCTTCGTCGCCGGCCTCGGCTTCTACATGATGCACAACACCCTGCAGATCAACGCCACCCAGATGGCGCCCGCCGCCCGGGGTACCGCCATGGCGGTGTTCGCCGGCTGCCTCTTCCTGGGGCAATCGGTGGGGGTCGGGCTGGGCGGGCTGATCCTGCGCCTGGGCGACAGCCGCTGGCTGCTGGCCGGCGCCGGGCTCTGGCTACTCGTCCTGGGGCTGGTGTTCGCTTGGCGGCTGCGAAGTTGGCAGACCCGGGCCGCGGTGGGGGATGCCGAAGACGCGCCGTCGTCGCCCTGAGACTTCGCCGAGGCCGAGAGAGATCAATGCCCCGACTCGCGGCCAGCCGCGGTAAAGGCCTCGGCATTGGGGCAGAAGGCGCGGCACGCCTCGGCGTCGGCATCGCGGCGCAGGGCCTGCCAGCAGGTGCCGATATGCGGACAGGCCCGGCAGGTGACCCGCCATTCGGCGGCCTGAGGAGCCGCGGCCCAGGCCTCGGGGTCGAGGCCGAAGCGCGCCATCATCGCCGGCATCAGGGTCTCGGCGGGGCCCAGCCAGTCCGCCAGCTCGCCGCTGTTCAGTCCTCGGGCCAGGGCCCGCTCCAGGGGCGGGTGCAGCGGCCGGGCGAGGTCGTGAATCAGCGCGCTCAGCCGCTTGGGGGCGCAGTACCTGAGTTCGAGCAGGGCGTGCTCGCCGGCCAGGTAGTCGCTCAGGGCGTCGGCGAGGAGGGTGCCCTGGGAGGCGGTGGTAGATGAGGAGGTGGGCATGGCGACGATCTTCGTATCGCGGGGGTTTCCTTCAGTATCGGCCCCCGACCGCTGCCCTGCCTTGACCCAGGTCAGCGATCGCTCACTTCCCGGCGTCTTCGCTGGCTCGGCGGGCCTCCCGGATGGCCGCCTCCACCTCGCTCAAGTCGGGGATGCGATGGGCCAGGGCCAGCGCCAGCTGGGCCAGGAAAGGGGTCTCCTGGGCCTCGGGCAAGTCATCCAGGGCCTCGGCCAGGCGCTCGTAGACCCGCTCGAGATCATCAAAGGGCAGTGTCGAAGTGGTCATGGTCGGGCGTCTCCCAGGACGGTGTTCAGGGCGTCGTTCAGGTCGGCGGCAGTGGGGCGCTTCCAGCGCGCCACCAGGTGGCGATCCGGGCGCGCCAGGTAGGCGCTGCCCGGCTCGGCGCCGTAGGCGGCGAAGAGAGTACTGTCGCCGGGCAGGGCCCGGCCCAGGGGGGAGTCCTCCACGCCCAGGTGCAGCACCGCGAGTTCCGGATGCTCGCCCAGGGCGGCGGCAAGCGTGGGGCTCGCCTCGCCGAACAGCAGCAGGCTAAAGCCCGTTCCCAGGTGATCGAGCAGGAAGTCGTCATCGCCCAGGCGGCGGTTGATCAGCGGCGCCCCGGGCCGGGGGCCGGCGGCGAAGGCATCCCGGTCGGCCAGGGTCAGGGGGCCCTCGGCGTAGGTGTAGGGGGTCACCTGGCGGGGGTCGGCGAAGGGGCTGGCGTAGTCGTTATCCAGCGCCAGGGCCAGGGCGGCGTCGCGCATCCGCCGGTAACCGCGGCTCGGCGGCGTCATGAAGCGGGTGCTCTTGCCGGCATTGGCGAAGACGTCCAGGGTGGCGCCGCGCCGCTCCGGGGTGTAGCTGTCGAGCAACCGTGCCGGCGCCCGGCCTTGGAGCACCCAGGCCAGCTTCCAGGCGGCGTTGACCGCGTCGGCCAGGCCGTTGTTGAGGCCGCGCACCCCGAAGATCGGCACCAGGTGGGCGCTGTCGCCGATAAATAGCGCCCGCCCATGGCGATAGTCGTCCAGCGCTAGCGTATGGGCCTTGTAGAGGCTCCACCACTCCAGCTCCCAGTCGCCGCGCTCCTGCATCACCTCGCGGATGATCAGCCCTACCCTGTCGCGGATCACCTCTTCCCGAACCGCCGCTTCGGGGTCCTCGTCGGGGCCTAGCTGGTAGTCGATACGCCAGATATCGTCGGGCTGCTTGTGGACCAGGATGGTGGCCTCGGGCAGCGCCGCCGAGTGGAAGAAGGCGCGGCGCTCGGTGGGAAAGTCGGACATAAGGCGCACGTCGGCGATCACGTAGCGCCCCTCGTAGGCCTCGCCGTGCAGCGCCAGGCCGAGGGCCTTGCGCACCACGCTGCGGGCGCCATCGGCGGCCAGCAGGTAGTCGCAGGCCAGCGCATAGTCGCCCTCGGGCGTGCTGACCGTCAGGGTGACGCCGTCGGCATCCTGGCTGACGCCGCTGACTACGCTCTGCCAGCGCAACTCCACCCGCTCGCTCTCGGCGGCCTGGTCGATCAGGAACTGCTCGATATACTGCTGCTGCAGGTTGACCATCGGCAGGAAGCGCTGCTGATCCGAGTGGGGCATCTCGAAGCGGTAAATCTCTCGGTCGCGGAAGTAGGTCCGCCCCCGGGTCCAGCCCAGTCCCTTGGCAACGAAGCGCCGATCGACGCCCAGTTGCTGGAGGATCTCCAGGCTGTGGCGGGAGAGGCAGATGGCCCGGGAGCCATCGTTGACGGTGGCCTTGCCGTCGAGCACCACGCAGTCGATGCCGTGACGGGCCAGCTCCAGGGCGGCGGTCACGCCCACCGGGCCGGCGCCGACGATGGCCACCCGGTGGCGGTGCACCTCGCCGTCCAGCTCGGGGGGACGAACGAAGGGGAAATGCGGATAATCGAAGTAGAGCGAATCGCTCTCGGCGCGTCCGGCGGGTCGCATGGGCGGCTCCATTGTTAGGGTTGTGGAGGCCAGCCTAGCCCGCGACGCCATGTCCGCCTGTCCCGCAAAAGCCGGGACAGGCCATCCCGAGGAGAGCCTGATGACCCGGCCTATCCCACCATCATCGCCTAATCGCAAGCCACAGATACCGGGACAGGCCATTCCGAGGAGCGCCTTATGACTCGGCCCACACCGCCATCCGATCGCTGGCCCGTCCTGCTGGCCGGGGTGGCCGACTGCGTCGAGGCCCTGGGCGGCGCCGACTTCGAGGCGCGCCTGCTGGCCCTGCTGCGGGAAGGGGCGCGCATCGAGCAGTGCATGATCTTCGCCTACGACGCCGCCGAGGGAGTCGACTGCCTGCTCGCCGACAACGCCCGCCAGCCGCGCCTGGCCGACCGCCTGGCGCGCCTCTATACCGGGGGGCTGTTCCGCCACGACCCCAACTACCGGCGCCTGGCGGAGGCCGCCTCGCCGGCACTGGAGCTGGCACCGATGCGCGCCGAAGCAATGCCGGCGAGCTACCGGGGCTCGCTGTTCGCCTTCCCCGACCTGGTGGACAAGGTGGCCCTGACCCTGCGCGAGGCCGAGGGCGCCTATACCCTCAACCTCTACCGGGGCCGGGAGGCGGGTCCCTTCGACGCCGACGACCTGGCCACCCTGGATGCCCTGGCGCCGCTGCTGGCCAGCCTGATCCGCCGCCACTACGGCGCCCCGCGCCCGGCCGAGGCGCGCCTCACCCCTGAAGAGGAGGCGGTGCTGGCGCCCCTCTCGGAGCGCGAGCGCCAGCTCTGCCTGCGCCTGCTGCACGGCCATACCCTCAAGAGCGCCGCCCTGGAGCTCGAGGTGGCCCTCTCCACCGCCGAGACCTACCGCAAGCGGGCCTACGCCAAACTGGGCATCCCCTCGAAAGCCCGCCTGGTTGCCCTATGCCGGCGGCAATAGCCCGATGGGGCGTGTCCAGGCTCAGGGGCCTATGCACTCACTCCAGGCCCCCTCGAAAGCCCACCTGGTTGTCCTAAACCGGCGGCGATAGTCCGGTTCAGCGCCTCTCAGCTGCCTCATCGATGGCGGTAAAGGCCTCGGCATTGGGGCAGAAGCCTCGGCACTCATCAGCCTGGGCGCCGTGACGCAAGGCCTGCCAGCAGTGGCCTACCCGGGGGCAGCGGTTGCAGGTGCGGCGCTGGGCCATGAGTGCCTTGTCCGTGGCCAGCTCGGCGGGCAGGCCTAAGCGGGTCAGCATGGTGGGCATCAGGGTGGCGGCGGGCACGAAGCCGGGCAGGCGCTCGGCATCGAGGGCCCGTGCCACGGCGCGCTCGAAGGGAGCGCTCAGGGGATGGGTCAGGTCATCGATCAGGCGATCCAGGGCGGCAGGGGCGTAAGCCTCGAGCTCGCGCAGGACGCGGTCGCCCTGGAGGTAGTCGCGAAGGCGCTCCGGGCGATCGATGGAGACCGGCGGCTTGGCATAGGGGATGGTCATCGGTGAGGCTCCTCGCCTGGGCATTTTCCTCAGTATCGATACCCATCCCCGGTCGCGCCTTGATCCGGGTCAAGGCGGTTTTATATGAAACCGCCCTGCATCACAGGAAGCCGCTATGGCGAATATCACCCTCCACCAGGGTGAGCAGGGCGCGGCCCTTGAGGGGCCGACCCAGCAGCGGGGTGTTGAGGCCCGCGGAGCGCAGGGACTCGCCGCTCGGCGTCCACTCGGCCTCGGGGTCGAAGACCGCCAGGTCGGCGACCTCGCCGGCGGCCAGGCCGCCGCCACCCTGGCCGAGCACCCGGGCCGGGCCCAGGGAGAGCCGCGCCGCCAGGGTCAGGGGGTCGAGCACGCCCTCGTCCACCAGTGCCTGGCCCAGGGCCCAGACCGTCTCCAGGCTGCTCATGCCGGGCTCGGAGGCGGCGAAGGGGGCCAGCTTGGCGGCCTGCTCGTGGGGCAGGTGGCCGCTGACGATGGCGTCGATGCGGCCATCGGCCACGCCCTGGCGCAGGGCCTGGCGATCCGCCTCGCGGCGCAGCGGCGGCTCCAGGTGGAAGTTGGCGTCGAAGCCGGCCAGGGTGGCGTCGGTCCAGTGCAGTTGGGCCATGGTCACGTCACAGGTCACCGGCAGGCCGCGGGCCTTGGCCTCGGCGACCATCTCCAGGCCCCGGGCGGTGGAGAGATGCGCCACATGGGCGCGCACCCCGGTCTGCTCGATCAGCAGCAGCCACTGGGCCAGGGCGGTGGTCTCGGCGCTCTCGGGGATGCCGGGCAGGCCGAGCCGCGAGGCCAGGGCCCCCTCGTGGGCGCAGCCGCCGGCGGCCAGGGCCGCCTCCTGGGCCTGGAAGTGCACCGGGATATCGTGGGTGGCGGCGTACTCCAGGCAGCGGCGCAGCACCCGGGCATCGGCCAGGGGCCGGCGCAGGTTGGTCAGGGCCACGCAGCCGGCGCCCTGGAGGCCGGCCATATTGGCCAGCAGCCGTCCCTCCAGGCCCTGGGTCAGGGCCCCCAGGGGCACCACCCGCACGCCGTTCACCTCCTGGGCGCGGTCGTGCAGGGTGCGTACCTGGGAGGCGCTGTCGAGCACCGGGCTGGTGTCGGGGCGCACCGCCACCCGGGTGTAGCCGCCGGCCAGGGCGGCGGCGGACTCGCTCTCCAGGCTGCCCTTGTAGCGGGGGCCGGGCTCGCGCAGCTGGGCGCCGATATCCACCAGGCCCGGCAGCAGCCACTTGCCGGCGAGCTCCAGCACCTTCTCGGCGTGGAAGTCGGGGTGCGCGTCCAGGCCGACGATGCGCCCGGCGGCCAGGTGCAGGTCGGTGACGCGGTCGATGCCGCTGGCCGGGTCGATCACCCGGGCGCCCTTGAGTGTCAGCTTCATGCTTGGATCTCCTGCCGCCGCTGCGCCCCGGCCCGTCCATCCATGTCGGCGCCCTGGTGCCATGTCATCACTCTCATACCTGCGTCTCCTGCCGCCGCTGTTCCCGCTCCCGCGTCTGCCCGCTGACCGCCATCGACAGCACCGCCATGCGCACGGCGATGCCGTTGGTGACCTGGTCGAGGATCACCGAGCGGGGGCCGTCGGCCACCGCGGACTCGATCTCCACGCCGCGGTTGATGGGCCCCGGATGCATGACGATGGCCTCCGGATGGGCCCAGGCCAGGCTGTCCCGGGTCAGGCCGTAGTGGCGGTAGAACTCGCTCTCGGAGGGCAGCAGGGCGCCATCCATGCGCTCCTTCTGCAGGCGCAGGGCGATCACCACGTCGGCGCCGGCCAGGCCCTCGCTCAGGCGGGTGAAGACCCGGCAGCCCAGGGCCTCGACGTCCACCGGCAGCAGGGTGCGCGGCGCCACCACCCGCACCTCGGCGGCGCCCAGGGTGTTGAGGGCGAGGATCTGCGACCGCGCCACCCGGGAGTGGAGGATATCGCCGACGATGGCCACCCGCAGGCGGGAAAAATCCCCCTTGTGGCGGCGGATGGTCAGCATGTCGAGCATCGCCTGGGTGGGGTGGGCATGGCGCCCGTCCCCGGCGTTGATGATCGCCACCCGGGGGGTCACCTGGCTGGCGATGAAGTGGGCGGCGCCGGAGTCGGAGTGGCGCACCACGAAGGCGTCCGCCTGCATCGCCTCGAGGTTCTGCAGGGTGTCCAGCAGGGTCTCGCCCTTGGCGGTGGAGGAGGTCTTGATATCCAGGTTGAGCACGTCCGCCGAGAGGCGCTTGGCGGCCAGCTCGAAGGTGGCCCGGGTGCGGGTGGAGTTCTCGAAGAAGAGGTTGGCCACCGTCTTGCCACGCAGCAGCGGCACCTTCTTGACCTGGGCCTCCTGGACGCCGCGGAAGCTGTCGGCGGTGTCGAGGATCTCGGTGAGCAGCGCCTTGGGCAGGCCCTCGATATCGATGAAATGACGCAGCCGGCCATCATCGCCGAGCTGGACCTGGGCCGGGGTGCCCGGGCGGGATGCGGGGTCGATCACGGAGCCTCCTGGAAGATCAGCGTCGCTCGACCAGCGACAGGGTAAGGGGATCGGGGCCCTGGAGCTTGACCCGCTGGCCCGGGGCCAGGCTCAGCTCGGCGCCGCAGGCGTCGGGCTGGATGGGCAGCTCGCGGCCCGGCAGGGAGAGCAGGCTGGCCAGCAGCACGCGGCGCGGCCGGCCGTAGTCGAAGAGCTCGTTGAGGGCGGCGCGGATGGTGCGCCCGGACATGATGACGTCGTCCACCAGCAGGATATCGCGGCCTTCCACCGGGAAGGGCAAGTCGCTGGCGCGGATGCCCTCCGGCAGGCCCTGGTGGTCGAAGTCGTCGCGCCAGAAGCCGATATCCAGGGTGCCCAGGGGCGTGGGCAGGCCCAGGCGCATATGCAGTTGCTCGGCGACCCAGACGCCGCCGGTGTGGATGCCCACCAGGGCCAGTCGGTCGCGGTCCACCGCCAGGCGGTCGAGGCAGAGCTCGAGGCGCGCCTCGAGGCTGTCGAGCAGGGCGGGTATCTCGGGGAGTGTCATCGTGAAGTCCTTTAGGTATGACTGTGGCGGCCGCCGGGCAGGCCCTCGCGGCCGGCGAACCAGCCCTCGAGGATCAGCACCGCGGCCAGGCCGTCGATGCCGTCTTCCCGGTAGTTGCCGCGGTGGCCCTGTTCCCGGGCGATGGCCTTGGCCTCGCGGGTGGAGCCGCGCTCGTCGACCAGCTCGCAGGGCTTGCCGTAGCGACCATAGAGGCGCTTGCCGAACTTGCGGGCGCGGGTGCTCATCTCCGACTCGCTGCCGTCCATGTTGATCGGCAGCCCGACCACGAAGAGGTCGGGACGCCACTCCTCCACCAGCCGCGTCACCTGGGCCCAGTCGGGGATGCCGTCCCGGGCCGGCAGCGGCTCCAGCTCCCGGGCGCTGTGGATCAGCTCGTTGCCCACCGCCACGCCGATGCGCCGGGTGCCGAAGTCGAAGGCCAGGATCAGTCGCTCGCCCGCCGCGGCCATCAGGAGTGCCCCGCCTCGCGGCTCATCAGGGTCAGGTCGACGCCCAGGGCCCCGGCGGCGGCCTGCAGGCGCTGCTCCGGGGGCACCGAGAAGAGGATATCGGCGTTGCCCTCCACGGTGAGCCAGCTGTTCTCCTTGAGCTCGCCCTCCAGTTGACCCGCTTCCCAGCCGGCGCAGCCCAGGCAGACCAGGAACTGGCTGGGGCCACGCCCCTCGGCCAGGGCCTGGAGCATGTCCAGGGAGGTGGTCAGGGCGATGTCCTCGGTGACCTGGATGCTGGAGTCCCAGTCGGCGCTGCTGCCGCGATGCAGGATAAAGCCGCGATCCTTGTGCACCGGGCCGCCGAAGTAGACCGGGGCATCGGCGTGGTGGGGCATGTCACCGCCCAGCTCGAGCTGGTCGAAGAGGGCGTCCAGGGTGATCTCCATGGGGCGGTTGACGATCACCCCCATGGTGCCGTTGTCGTCGTAGTCGCACAGGTAGCTGAGGCTGCCGGCGAAGTTGGGATCCTCGAGCTGCGGCATGGCCAGCAGGAAATGATTCTTCAAGCTTTGCATGGGTCTCCCGGGCGTCAGGGCACGCCGAAGTCGTTACCTTTCCCGAAGCGCCAGACGCGCGTGATGGAGAGGCTATCGAGGCCGGTCATCTCGCCGTCGAAGGGCGGGTAGGGGCCGGCGTCGCGCACCGTGGTCAGGGCGGCCTGGTCGAGCTCGGGGTGTCCCGAGGATTGTACCACCTCTATCCGGCGCAGCTGACCCTCGCGGCCCACCACCACGCGAATCCGCAGCTGTCCCTCCAGGGTCGGCGACAGCGGGTAGTGACGATTGCCGAAGGCCTCCACCTGGCGGGTCCAGGCGGCGATATAGCGCGCCTCGGCGGCCTCCCGGGCGGCCAGCTGGCCGAGCTCGTCCTCGTCCCCGGCGAGGCTCGCCTCGGGGCCGAGGTCCCGGGCCGCCTGCCCTCGCTCGCCACTGGCCGCCTCGCGGGTCGCCGCGAAGCGGCCCGGGGGCAGGGGATCGGCCTGGGCCGGGGC
>NZ_BRCY01000041.1:0-23846 GCF_023708045.1 Halomonas sp. NCCP-2165 | reverse complement strand
CGACCATGAGGAGTGAGACGGGCATTCTTATGGGTGTTCATCCGGGCCTCCTGGAGGTTGGTTTGGTTCGCACCCCCAGTTTTCCGGGTCGGCTCCGGATGAACAACCTACCGAGAGATCACACCTAGACCGCGTTGGGGAAGTGGCAGGGGTGCCTTGCGCCTCACATACAAGCTGCGATAATGCCAGGCTATCTTGCGACAATTTCCGTTGACCGCGGCGGCCGCACTGGCCGGTGCCAACCAAGCCGAGCCTATGAACCCCAACTATCTTGATTTCGAACAGCCCATTGCCGAGTTGCAGGCGAAGATCGAGGAGCTTCGCCTGGTCGGCAATGACAGCAAGATCAATATCAACGACGAGATCGCCAAGCTCGAAGAGAAGAGCAAGAAGCTCACCGAGTCGATCTTCAAGGATCTCACCCCCTGGCAGGTCTCCCAGCTGTCGCGTCACCCCCAGCGTCCCTACACCCTGGACTACCTGGAGCACGTCTTCACCGATTTCGACGAGCTGCATGGCGATCGTCACTTCGCCGACGATGCCGCCATCGTCGGCGGCATCGCCCGCCTCGACGACAAGCCGGTGATGGTGATCGGCCACCAGAAGGGCCGCGACGTCAAGGAGAAGGTACGCCGCAACTTCGGCATGCCGCGTCCGGAAGGCTACCGCAAGGCATGCCGCCTGATGGAGATGGCCGAGCGCTTCAAGATGCCGGTGCTGACCTTTATCGATACCCCGGGGGCCTACCCGGGCATCGACGCCGAGGAGCGCGGCCAGTCCGAGGCCATCGCCTATAACCTGGCGGTGATGTCGCGGCTCAAGACGCCGATCCTCTCCACCGTGGTGGGCGAGGGCGGCTCCGGCGGGGCCCTGGCCATCGGCGTCTGCGACGAGCTGGCCATGCTGCAGTATGCCACCTACTCGGTGATCTCCCCCGAGGGCTGTGCCTCCATCCTCTGGAAGAGCGCCGAGCGCGCCTCCGATGCGGCCCAGGCCATGGGTATCACCGCCGAGCGCCTCAACGAGCTGGGCTTCGTCGATACCCTGATCAAGGAGCCCCTGGGCGGCGCCCATCGCCACCCGATCACCACCGCCTCGCGGGTCAAGGACGCGCTGCTCGACAGCCTCGACCGGCTCCAGGCCCTGGATACCGAGGCGCTGCTGGAGCGGCGGTATCAGCGGCTGATGAGTTATGGAGCCCCGGCGTAATCTGCCATGTCCCTGCAAGCCCTGATCGATGACGCCCTGGCGGAGACCCCGCCGGGGCGTGTCGTTTGGGTGGCCCTCTCCGGCGGCCTCGACTCCTGCCTGCTGCTGAGCCTGGTGGCCCGGGCCTGTCGCCGTTATCCCCGCCCCCTCCATGCCCTGCATGTGCACCACGGCCTGCAGGCCGCCGCCGATGGCTTCGAGGCCCACTGCCGTCGCCTCTGTTCGCGACTGGGGGTGCCGCTGTTCGTCGAGCGGGTCAGCGTCGAGGCGGAGCATGGCCTGGGGCTGGAGGGGGCCGCCCGGGAGGCCCGCTACGGCGCCTTCGCCGCCCGGGTCGCCCCCGGCGAGACCCTATGGCTGGCCCAGCATCGCGACGATCAGGCCGAGACCCTGCTGCTGGCGGCCCTGCGCGGCGGCGGGGTGCGCGGCCTGGCGGCGATGCCGGCGAGCCGCGACTGGCGAGGCCGAGACCTGCGGCGCCCCCTGCTGGGCGTCTCCCGGGCCGAACTGCGCCGGGCCGCCGAGGGGCTGGGGCTGAGCTGGGTGGAGGATCCCAGCAACGCCGAGACCCATCAGGATCGCAACTACCTGCGCCATGCGGTGATGCCGCGGCTCGAGGCCCGCTGGCCCGGCGCCGCGGCACGGCTGGCGCGCGCCGCGGCCCGGGCCGGTGAGGCGGATGCCCTGCTCGGGGAGCTGGCCGCCGAGCAACTGGCGGCCCTGGGCGCTGATCCGGCACGGCTGCCGGCGGCGGCGCTGGCCGCCCTGTCGCGGCCCCGTCAGCGCCTGCTGGTTCGCCATGCCTGCGAACGACTGGCGCTACCGCTACCGCCGGCGGCCCGCCTGGAGAGCCTGCTGGCGCAACTGGCGGCGCGACGCGATGCCGAGGTTCGGGTCGACTGGCCCGGGGCCGAGGCGCGGCTGTGGCGGGGCGACCTCTATCTGCTGGCGCCGCAACATCCCTTGGCGGGTGACTGGTCCCGGCAATGGACGGGGGCCTCACCGTTGCCCGGCCCCTGGGGGCCGCTGACGCTCACCCTGGAAAGGGAGGGGGGCGAGACACCGGCGCTGCTGGTGCGGCCCCGCCGCGGCGGTGAACGACTGCGCCTGGCCGGCCGCGGGCGTCGCGACCTCAAGCGGCTGCTTCAGGAATGGGGGCTGCCGCCCTGGCGGCGGCAGCGGCTTCTGGTGGTCTGGGCGGCGGGGGAGCCGGTGGCGGTACTGGAGGGCGCCGCGGCACGCTGGCTGGCGGTGGCCGAAGGGTGGCGGGACCCGGGCGCCGCTTAACTCGAGGGCGCTATCGTCAGGGCGAAGCCGGCGCTCTCCTGGTAGGCGACTTCCTGTTCCAGGTCATTGCTGAGCAGGGCTTGCTCCTCCAGCTGGCTGCCCAGCCTCAGGGTCAGGGCCTCCCCGTCGGCGCTCAGCTGGAAGTCCTGGGGGGGGGATTCCGGTCGCGAGTGATTGAGCAGCACCGCCAGGCGCAGTAGCCGTGCCAGGCGCGCGTAGTCGCCCTGCAGCGCCTCCGGCAACAGGGCCAGCTCCTTGGCCGGAAACTTGCGGCGATGGGCGCGGACCAGGAAGGCCAGGGCCTGCTGTTCGGGGCGGGAGAAGCCGGGCAGGTCCCCATGAGCCAGCAGATAGGCGCCGTGGCGGTGGAACTGGCTATGGGAGACGGCCAGGCCGATCTCGTGGAGCTGGGCCGCCCAGCCGAGGAACTCGGCCTGTTCGGTGGTAAAGGCCCAGTCATCATGCAACTGCTCCAGCAGGCGCCGCGCGCAGGCGGTGACATTGTCGGCCTGCTGGGCATCGATGCGATAGCGCTCCCGCAGGTCGGTGAGGGTCGGCAGCCGCGAGTCCTCGGTGGTATGGCGTCCCACCAGGTCGTAGAGCACCCCTTCGCGAAGGGCGCCATCGGTGAAACGCATCTCCTCGAGCCCGAAGGCCTCGAAGACGGCATTGAGGATGGCGATGCCGGCGGGAAAGACCGCGGCGCGATCCGCCTTGAGCCCCTCCATGGCGACCTTGTCGAGGCGCTTGCAACGCAGCAGCCGCTGGCGCAGGGTCGCCAGCCCCTGGCGGGTGATCAGGCCGTCGGGACAGTCGCCGCTGGCCGCCAGCACCGCGGCGGCGGCCTTGATGGTGCCGCTGGAGCCCACCGGGTCGGCCCAGCCCAGCTTGCGATAGTGGCGACGGATATTGGCCAGTTCCGAGAGGGCGGCCAGCTCCGCCCGCCGCATGCGCTTGTCGCTGAGTTCGCCGTCGGGGAAGAAACGGCTGGTATAACTGACGCAGCCCATATGCAGGCTCTCCAGCGCCAGGGGCGCGAAGTCCTCGCCGATAATGAACTCGGTGGAGCCGCCGCCGATATCGACGATCAAACGCCGGCCGTGCACCTCGGCCAGGGCGTGGGCGGCGCCCAGGTAGATCAGGCGTGCCTCCTCGCGACCGGCGACGATCTCGATGGGGTGGCCCAGCAGGGCCTCGGCGCGGCGGATAAACGCCTGGCTGTTATGGGCGGCGCGCAGGGCATTGGTACCCACCACCCGCAACTGCGACTTGGGCGTCTCCTCGAGAAAGGGAGCGAAGCGAGCCAGGCAGGCCAGGGCCCGTTCCATGGCCTCCTCGCTGAGGTGACCGCTGGCATCCAGGCCGGCCGCCAGCTGCACCTTTTCGCCGAGACGCGCCACGACCTGCAGATGATCCTGGTGGTAATTGGCCACCAGCAGATGGAAGCTGTTGGAGCCGAGATCGATGGCGGCGAGTCGCCGGGGGGCGGAGGGCGTCCTGCTCATGGGAGGTCCTTGCATGCGGTTCGGCTCAAGGGTGCGGCGCCTCACGGACCTTGTCAATTGCCGATACTTGCGTTTGCCGGTGAGCTTGACTACCATCGAGGCGTTCGCCTGTTCCGAATGCTTCCCGACCCTGAGTGGCGTCCGCGCCCGGTCAAGCTTCCAAGTCGTCAGACAGCCCGCTGCTTCCCCGTTCATGATGTTGCGCCTCGCCAGCATGAGCCGCTGAATCAGGCGTTCGACAACCCATCATGAACCGCACAGCGCCTCCCTCGACCCCGTGATCGTTCCTGGCTTTCGGGCCTTGTCGATCGAGCCTATCCAACGAGTGGACGCCCCAGGGCCCTGAACGCATCATACGCGGCGCATCGTCACCGCCTCCTGTCGATTCCCGGCGCCTTGCCGTCACGCTGACACGAGCAATTTCTGAACGAACCCATGAACCTTACCGAACTCAAGCAAAAGACCGTCCCCGAGCTGCTGGATATCGCCCGCGAGATGGGCATCGATAACCTGGCCCGGTCGCGCAAGCAGGACATCATCTTCGCCATCCTCAAGAAGCACGCCAAGAGCGGCGAGGATATCTACGGCGATGGCGTGCTGGAGATCCTGCAGGACGGTTTCGGCTTCCTGCGCAGCGCCGACAGCTCCTACCTGGCCGGCCCCGACGACATCTATGTGTCGCCGTCGCAGATTCGTCGCTTCAACCTGCGCAAGGGCGACTCCATCTCCGGCAAGATCCGGCCCCCCAAGGAGGGTGAGCGCTACTTCGCCCTGCTCAAGGTCAGCCAGATCAACTTCGACAAGCCGGAGAACGCCAAGCACAAGATTCTCTTCGAGAACCTCACGCCGCTGTTCCCCCAGGAGCGGCTGCGCATGGAGATCGGCAACGGCTCCACCGAGGATCTTACCGCGCGGATCATCGACCTGACCGCGCCCATCGGCAAGGGCCAGCGTGGCCTGATCGTCTCGCCGCCCAAGGCCGGTAAGACGTTGATGCTGCAGAATATCGCGACGTCCATTACCCGCAACAATCCCGAGTGTCACCTGATCGTGCTGCTGATCGACGAGCGGCCCGAGGAGGTCACCGAGATGTCGCGTACGGTGCGCGGCGAGGTGGTGGCATCCACCTTCGATGAGCCGCCGGCGCGTCACGTCCAGGTCGCCGAGATGGTCATCGAGAAGGCCAAGCGCCTGGTGGAGCACAAGAAGGACGTGGTGATCCTGCTCGACTCCATCACCCGATTGGCGCGGGCCTACAACACCGTGGTGCCCAGCTCCGGCAAGGTGCTCACCGGCGGTGTCGATGCCCATGCCCTGGAGAAGCCCAAGCGCTTCTTCGGCGCGGCGCGGAACATCGAGGAGGGCGGCAGCCTGACCATTATCGCCACGGCGCTGGTGGATACCGGCTCCAAGATGGACGAGGTGATCTTCGAGGAGTTCAAGGGCACCGGTAACATGGAGGCCCATCTGGACCGCAAGCTCGCCGAGCGTCGCGTCTACCCGGCCATCAATATCCGCCGCTCCGGCACCCGTCGCGAGGACCTGCTGGCCTCCGAGGACGAGATGCAGCGCATGTGGATCCTGCGCAAACTGCTCAATCCCATGGAGGACGTGGCGGCCACCGAGTTCCTGATCGACCGCCTGAAGGATACCAAGACGAACCTGGAGTTCTTCGAGGCCATGAAGCGGCGTTAACCGGCGCGGGGCGATACAAAGGCAGGCGCTGAGGGGCGCTGGGGACAGGTCGGAGCAAAGCGTCTTTTTCAGGGGTGAGGAGCATGTCTCCGAACGGGTAGGCCAGGGATGGCGTACCCCGGCCCTGCAAGCGGAGCAGGATGCGAGAGCGCCGCAGGAAAAAGTCGAGCGCCCAGGGAAGGGTCTACAGCGTCTTTGCGGAGTGCCTGTCCCCAGCAAAGCCCCGGGGCTTGGTCACGGCCATATGGCGGCCCTGACTCGATAGAATCAGCAGTAACGCCCAGGGGCAGCATGTTATGCTGCCCCTTTGCCGTTTAGCCATAGGGAATAACCCTGTGAAATACAAGGATTTGCGGGACTTTATCGCGGCCCTGGAGGCCCAGGGCGAGTTGCAGCGGATCGGCGCCGAGGTGGATCCCTACCTGGAGGTCACCGAGATCTGCGATCGCACCCTGCGGGCCGGCGGCCCGGCGCTGCTGTTCGAGAACGTCAAGGGCCACGACATGCCGCTGCTGGGCAACCTCTTCGGCACTCCGCGCCGGGTGGCGCTGGGCATGGGGGAGGACTCCGTGGCGGCGCTCGGCGAGGTGGGCAAGCTGCTCGCCTACCTCAAGGAGCCGGACCCGCCCAAGGGGCTCAAGGACGCCTGGGAGAAGCTGCCGATCTTCAAGCAGGTACTGAGCATGGGCCCCAAGGTGGTCGGCAAGGCCCCGGTGCAGGAAGTGGTACTGGAGGGGGATGCCGTCGACCTGGATCGGCTGCCCATCCAGCACTGCTGGCCCGGCGATGCCGCGCCCCTGGTCACCTGGGCCCTGGTGGTCACCAAGGGGCCCCACAAGAAGCGCCAGAACCTGGGGATCTATCGCCAGCAGAAGCTCGGCCGCAACCGGTTGATCATGCGCTGGCTCTCCCATCGCGGCGGGGCCCTGGATTTCCAGGAGTTCCAGCAGGCCCACCCCGGCGAGCCCTTCCCGGTGGCGGTGGCGCTCGGCGCCGACCCGGCCACCATCCTGGGGGCCGTGACCCCGGTGCCGGATAGCCTCTCCGAGTACGCCTTCGCCGGGCTGTTGCGTGGCTCGCGCACCGAGCTGGTCAAGTGCGGCCACGCCGACCTGCAGGTGCCGGCCTCCGCCGAGATCATCCTCGAGGGCTTTATTTATCCCGAGGACATGGCCCCGGAGGGCCCCTATGGCGATCACACCGGCTACTACAACGAGGTGGAATCCTTCCCGGTCTTCACCGTGACCCGCATGACGATGCGCCGCGACGCCATCTACCACTCCACCTACACCGGGCGTCCGCCGGACGAACCGGCGATCCTGGGGCTGGCCCTCAACGAGGTCTTCGTGCCCATCCTGCGCAAGCAGTTCCCGGAGATCGTCGACTTCTACCTGCCCCCGGAGGGCTGCTCCTACCGCATGGCGGTGGTGACCATGAAGAAGCAGTATCCGGGTCATGCCAAGCGGGTGATGATGGGGGTGTGGAGCTTCCTGCGCCAGTTCATGTACACCAAGTTCGTGATCGTGCTGGACGACGACGTGGACGCCCGCGACTGGGAAGACGTGATCTGGGCCATCACCACCCGCATGGACCCGGCCCGGGATACCCTGCTGGTAGAAAACACCCCCATCGACTACCTGGATTTCGCCTCGCCGGTGGCGGGGCTCGGCTCCAAGATGGGCATGGATGCCACCAACAAATGGCCCGGCGAGACCGACCGCGAGTGGGGCACCCCCATCGTGATGGATGAAGCCATCAAGGCCCGGGTCGACGCCCGCTGGGACGAGCTGGGCATCGAACTGCCGGCGACCAACCACAAGAGGACATCATGACGGCCAGGACAGTAACCTGCCATGTCGCGGCGGTAGAGGATCTCACCCCCGACGTTTTCCGCGTGACCCTGGAGGGGCGGCCCGAGGCGCTGTCCCATGCCCCGGGGCAGTACCTGGAGCTGCAGCTGGAAGAGGACACCTGGGTGCCTTTCTCCATCGCCAACGCCCATGTCGATGACGGCATCCTGGAGCTGCATATCCAGCACTGGCCGGAGCGCAGCAACTCGGCGCGACTGCGCGAGATGATGCAGCACGCCGCCCAGTTGACCCTGCGGCTTCCCAGTGGCGATTGTGTCCTCGACCGCGACAGCCGGCGTCCCCTGACGCTGATCGCCGCCGGCACCGGCTTCGCCCAGATGAAGGCCATCCTGGAGGCGGCCTTCGCGGCCCACGAGCGCCCCATCCAGCTATGGTGGGCGGTGCGCGAGCGTCGTGATCTCTACCTGGAGAGCCTGGCTCGGGAGTGGGCCGAGCACTATCCCCACTTCCGTTTTCACGGGGTGATGGAGGTGGCGCCGGAGGAGCCCTTCGACGGCGAGCGCATCCAGGCCCATGTGGGCCGCATCGACGCCGCCCTGCGTCAGGGCCTGGGCTCGGTGGCCGGTCACGACGTCTACCTCTCCGGCTCGCCGGGCATGGTCTATGCCTGCCTGGACGCCTTGGCACCCCTGGGGCTGGAGGCGCCGCGAGTCTTCTCCGATGTCTTCGCCTATGCCCCCCGGGAGCCGCTGCTGCCGAGCCGCGAGGCCTCGTCGTGAGTGCCTCGCCGGTATTGATCACCGGCGGCGCCCAACGCCTGGGGCGCCACTGCGCCGAGCGCCTGCTCGACGATGGTCACCCGGTGATCATCAGCTATCGCCGCGAGCGCCCGGAGCTCGACGAGCTGCGTCGCCGCGGCGTGGTGACCCTGGCGGCGGATTTCGCCAGCGAGGCGGGCATCCTCGACTTTATCGCCCGCCTCAAGGCCGAGACGAGGTCGCTGCGCGCCATCGTGCATAACGCCAGCGACTGGGCGCCGGACACCGCCGGGGACGAGGCGGGGGCCAACTTCGAACGGCTGTTCCGGGTGCATATGCAGGCGCCCTATCTAATCAATCTACATTGCCGCGAACTGCTGGAGGCGTGCAGCGAGCCCCAGCGGGATATCGTGCATATGACCGACTATGTGGTGCGCAAGGGCTCGAAGAAGCATGCCGCCTATGCCGCGAGCAAGGCCGGCCTCGATAACCTGACCCTGTCGTTCGCCGCCCTGTATGCCCCGCGGATCCAGGTCAATGCCATCGCCCCGGCCTTGATCATGCTCAATGAGGGGGACGACGCGGCCTATGCCGAGAAGGCCAGGGCCAAGTCGGCGATGGGGATGGTTCCGGGGCCCGGGGTGATCTATCAGAGCCTGCGCTATCTGCTCGATAATCGCTACGTGACCGGGGTGACCCTGCCGGTGGATGGCGGTCGTCACCTGCGTTGAGGGCCGCCTCCTCGGGGCGGCTAGACTGAAGACACATTCGTTGATTCAAGGAGCAAGACGATGGCTCATGATCCCAATTTCAAGGACGATACCGGCGTGTTGCTGGTCGTCATCGGCCTGGTGGTCTTCCTCGGCATGACGGCGCTGCCCGGCACCATGGCCCTGGTACGCCTCTTCGGCTAATGGGCCGTGCCCCGGCCGGGGGTTGCCAAGCGGCCTGGGCCGTGTAGGATGTAACGAAGATTCCCATTCGCGACGGAGCCCCCGATGCCCCACCGTAGCCTGCCTGCCCCGCTGTCTCTCACCGCCTCCGGCGGCGAGTGCGTGCTGGGCGCCGGCTGGCGCGGTTATGGCTATTGGTTTAGCGCCGGCGTGCCGGTGGCCGGGCGCTGAGCCCAGCCACCAGGCGCGCCCCGCAGAGGGTTGCCGCCAGCGAATCGAACCCCCGGACGGCAACCCCGCCCGGGGGTTCTGCGTTCTGGGAACCACATAGACAGCCAACTGACAGGAGTCAGCCGATGTTCGACCGCGATCCCTACGCCGCCCTTCGCCCCGCCTCCCTGGCCTATTACGGTTATGGTGGCTGGCGATTTAGCGGCGCTCGGTCGGCATCAGCTGCCACCTCCGGCCGGGTGATTCTGGGTGGCCACGCCAACCGATGCCATGACCGGAGTCCATTACGATGAATGCCCACCTTGCCCTTGCCGAGCAACCCCAGGCCCCCATGACCGAGTCGCTCGAACGGCCCCTGCCGAGTCCCGCCCAGCTACGCCAGCGCCTGCCCCTGGATGCCGACCAGCGGGCCCGTGTCGCCGCCCAGCGCGAGGCCATCCAGGCCATCCTCGAGGGGCGTGACGATCGCCTGCTGGTGGTGGTGGGGCCCTGCTCCATCCATGACCCCAAGGCGGCCCTGGAGTACGCCCGGCGCCTGGTGCCACTGGCCGAGGCCGTCGCCGATCGTCTGCTGGTGGTGATGCGGGTCTATGTGGAGAAGCCCCGCACCACGGTGGGCTGGAAGGGCCTGGCCTATGATCCGCACCTGGACGGCAGCGACGACATGCCCCGGGGGCTGGCGCTCTCCCGGGAGCTGATGCGCGAGATCGTCGACCTGGGCCTGCCGGTGGCCACCGAGCTGCTGCAGCCGATGATCGCCCCCTACCTGGAGGACCTGCTGGCCTGGGCCGCCATCGGCGCCCGTACCACCGAATCGCAGATCCATCGCGAGCTGGCCAGCGGCCTGGGCGCCGTCGTGGGCTTCAAGAACGGCACCGACGGCGGCACCCAGGTGGCCATCGACGCCATCCAGGCCGCCGCCCGTTCCCACCATCACTTCGCCCTCGGCGCCGAGGGGCAGCCGGTGATGCGTACCACCCCGGGAAACGCCCATACCCATCTGGTGCTGCGCGGCGGCCACGGTGAGCCCAACTATCAGGCGCCTCACGTGGCCAAGGCGCGCCGGGCGCTGAGCGAGGCGGGGCTGACTCCGCGGCTGATGGTGGATTGCAGCCACGCCAACTCGCGCAAGGATCATCGCCGTCAGGGCGAGGTGCTGCTGGAGGTGCTGGCCCAGCGCCTGGCCGGCGAGACGGCGCTGTGTGGGGTGATGCTCGAGAGCCATCTCCACGAGGGCAAGCAGCCGCTCAAGCCCGGGGCATTACGCTACGGTGTCTCGGTGACCGATGCCTGCCTGGGCTGGGAGAGCACCGAGCATCTGCTGCAATTGGCGGCTCGGCGGCTGCGCTGAATTTACCCGCGGGCGGTATCACGGGATAATCGCCAGCCATCCCGTGATGCCCAGGACCTTATGCCGATGATGTTCCGCTTCGAGACCCATGACCCCGAGACCTATCGCCGCAAGGCGCGCCTGATCAGCCTGGCCATGGCGGGCCAGCTGCTGGTCTTCGGGCTGCTCTTCTCCCAGTTGCTGGTGTATGCCTTCGGCTCCAGCATCTGGCTCAATGCCCTGGGCGTGCTGCTGGGGCTGGTCGCCACCAGCCTGATCTTCGCCGCCCTCAAGGAGCGGCCCTGGATGAGCGAGGTGCGCTATGTGTGGCAGCTCAAGGGGAGTCTCTCCCAGGTCAGCGGTTACCTGGGCGCGCTGCGCGAGGCGGTGGAGCAGGGCAACAACTCGGCGCTGCATCTGCTGACCTTCTACCACCAGGGCATGGCCCAGCTCGCGGAGCTCAACGGCCGCACCCTGGACGACGACGGCGAGCTCCTGGCGGAGCGCTTGAAAGTACGCCAGCACCGCGCCGAGCGCGGCCTGCCGGAGCGCGTGGAGGGCTTCGACCCTCAGGACCTGCAGGCCTTTAAAAAGTCCTGACTAAGCGGCTAGCAATATCCCACGTAGCCGCGGGCTTGCCGGCTCGCTCCTCTCCAGGACGAAACCCTGACGCTACGCTCGCGACTGACGCGTCGGGCCGGACCGAGGTCCCTCTCGCCGGCCCTAGATACGACATCCCTGTCGATCCCCGCTAGTCGCTCGCTTCTCGTCAGCGTCCTGGCGACGTCGCTGCGCCGGCCTGCCCGGCTTGTCCCGCTGAGCGGAGTGTGGCGGTACCGAATACCCTGCGCCTTTGCTATGCCTTGGCGGCATAGGCGTAGAGCAGGGTCTCCTGGGCGCTGATCGGTGCCGCCTCGCCGGGGTGCTGCTTGAGGTAGCTGCCGTCGGGCTGCAGCAGCCAACTCTGGCAGTTATCCACCAGATAGGTCTCCAGGTCCTTGCGTATCCTGGCGGCCAGTTTCTTGTCGCGCAGCGGGAAGCAGGTCTCCACCCGGTGGAACATGTTGCGGGTCATGAAGTCGGCGCTGGAGCCCCAGACCTCGCCCTGACCGTCGTTATGGAAATAGAAGACCCGGGTATGCTCCAGGAAGCGGCCGACGATGGAGCGCACGCGAATGTTCTCCGAGATGCCCGGCACCCCCGGGCGCAGGCAGCACTGGCCGCGGATGATCAGGTCGCACTCCACCCCCGCCTTGGAGGCCCGATAGAGGGCGCGGATCAGCTTGGGCTCGGTCAGCGAGTTGCACTTGATGATCAGGTGGGCGCGGCGCCCCTGACGGGCGTGCTCCGCCTCCCGGTCGATCATCGCCACCAGCCCCTCGTGGAGGGTGAAGGGGGCATGCAGCAGGGCCTCGATGCGTCGCTGCTTGCCCATCCCCGAGAGCTGCTGGAAGAGCTGGAAGACGTCCTCGCAGAGCACCGGGTCGGCGGTGAACAGGCTGTAGTCGGTGTAGAGGCGTGCCGTCTTGGTGTGATAGTTGCCGGTGCCCAGGTGGGCATAGTAGCGCAGCCCGCCCCGTTCGCGGCGCACGATATGCAGCAGCTTGGCGTGGGTCTTGTAGGCCATCACCCCGTAGATGACGATGGCCCCGGCCTCCTGCAGCTTGGCCGCCAGGGCCAGATTGTCCGCCTCGTCGAAGCGCGCCCGCAGCTCGATCACCACCGTGACCTCCTTGCCGCCCCGGGCCGCCTCCACCAGGGCGCCGACGATCGGCGAGTCGGCGCCGGTGCGATAGAGGGTCTGCTTGATGGCCAGCACCTCCGGGTCCCGGGCCGCCTCCGCCAGCAGGTCCTCCACCGGGGCGAAGGACTGGAAGGGGTGATGGAGCAGGATATCGCCGCCGGCGATGGCATCGAAGAGGCTGCCGCCCCGGCTCAGCGCCTTGGGCAGGCCCGGGGTGAAGGGGCGGTAGACCAGCTCGGGACGCGCCACGTCGTCGATCACCGCCATCATGCGGGTCAGGTTGACCGGGCCGTTGACCCGGTAGAGGTCGCTCTCCTCCAGCTCGAACTGCTTGAGCAGGAAGTCGGCCAGCTCCCCCGGGCAGTTGTCGGCCACCTCCAGGCGCACGCCGCTGCCGTAGCGCCTGGCCAGCAGCTCGCCGCGCAGTGCCGAGGCCAGGTCGGAGACCGCCTCCGGGTCCACGGAGAGGTCGGCATTGCGGGTCAGGCGGAACTGGTAGCAGCCCTTGACCCGCATGCCGGGGAAGACCTCGCCGGCATGGGCGTGGATCATCGAGGAGAGGAAGACATACTCCTTGATGCCCTCCGCGCAGAGCGATTCGGGCAGGCCGATCAGGCGCGGCAGCGAGCGTGGTGCGGGGAGGATGGCCAGGCCCCCCTCGCGGCCGAAGGCGTCCTTGCCCTCCAGCTCGACGATAAAGTTGAGGCTCTTGTTGACCAGCCGCGGGAAGGGGTGGGACGGGTCGAGACCGATGGGGCTGATCACCGGCTGGATGCGCGACTCGAAATATTCCCTGATCCAGGCCGACTGTTCGTCGCTCCAGGCCTCCCGGCGCCGGAAGCGGATGCCTTCCTCCTCCAGGGCCGGCAGCAGCAGTTCGTTGAGGATGCGGTACTGGCGCTCCACCTGCTCATGGGCCAGGCGCGAGATCTCGGTGAGTAGCTGGGGCACCGGCAGGCCGTCGGCGCCACTCTCGTCGCGGCCCAGGGCCAGGCTGTGCTTGAAGCCGGCGACGCGAATCTCGAAGAACTCATCCAGATTGAAGGAGAAGATCAGCAGGAAGCGCAGGCGATCCAGCAGCGGGTGCGCCGGATCCAGGGCCTGCTCCAGGACCCGGATATTGAACTCCAGGTGGGAAAGCTCGCGGTTGATATACAGGGCCGGGTCGTCCAGGGCCGCCTCCGGGGCCGGCAGCGGCTTGGCCTTGATGCCGGGACGGTGGCGGTTGAGGCGCAGTTCCCCGGTGGGCTCCCCGCGCTGGGGAGCCTGGGTGCTAGGCGAGGTTTGAGGGCCGTGCAGCGTCGTCATCCGTGTCTCCTCGGGTGATGACGGAGCCCGGCCCCGTCATCAGGCGTTGTTGAGCAGTCGCGCCGCCCGCTTGGCGAAGTAGGTCAGCACCCCATCGGCGCCGGCGCGCTTGAAGCAGAGCAGTGACTCCAGGATCACCCGGTCGGCATCCAGCCAGCCGTTGTCGAAGGCCGCCATATGCATGGCGTACTCCCCGCTCACCTGATAGGCGAAGGTCGGGACCCGGAGCTCCTCCTTGACCCGGCGCACCACGTCCAGGTAGGGCATGCCGGGCTTGATCATCACCATGTCGGCGCCCTCGGCCAGGTCGAGGGCCACCTCGTGGAGGGCCTCGTCGCCGTTGGCCGGATCCATCTGATAGGTGGTCTTGTCGGCACGGCCCAGGTTGGCGGCGGAGCCCACGGCATCCCGGAAGGGACCGTAGTAGTTGGACGCGTACTTGGCGCTATAGGCCATGATCCGCGTATTGACCAACTGCTCCTGCTCCAGCACCTGGCGAATGGCGCCGATGCGACCATCCATCATGTCCGAGGGGGCCACCACGTCGGCGCCGGCCTCGGCGTGGGAGAGGGCCTGCTTGAGCAGGGTCTCCACGGTGCGGTCGTTGTGGACATAGCCGTCCGCGTCGAGAATGCCGTCCTGCCCATGGCTGGTGTAGGGGTCGAGGGCCACGTCGGTGATGATGCCCAGTCCCGGCACGGCGGCCTTGAGGGCGCGCACGCTGCGTTGTACCAGGCCCGAGGCGTTATAGGACTCCTCGGCCAGCTCGCTCTTCAGCTCGGCATCCACCACCGGAAAGAGCGCCAGGGCGGGAATGCCCAGCCCATGCGCCTCCCTGGCCTCCTCGATCAGCAGGTCCAGGGATAGCCGCTCGACCCCCGGCATGGAGGGCACCGCCTCGCGGCGGTTCTCGCCTTCCAGCACGAAGACCGGCCAGATCAGGTCGGCGGGGGTCAGCACGTTTTCACGCATCAGGCGGCGCGAGAAGTCATCCTTGCGCATGCGCCGCAGGCGCGCCGCGGGGAACTGGCGAGACGTCATCAGGCTCAAGGTCATTCTCCGGTCGAGGCCGCCCCGTCGTCCGACTATCGCCCATGGCGATGACAGTTCGGTGACAGCGGCGGGAGGGATCGATGGGCCCCGGGGGGGCATGGGAAGGCAGTATATCAGGGCGGCCCGAACCTCGGCAGGCGCCGCTTGTCGCACCCCGAGCGAGCCTCTAGAGTAAGGTCTCCACTGTTTCCCTGGGGCCCGCGGGGCGGGCCGAATGCGAGGAGTCGAAGATGACCAAGAAGGTAGCGGTGATTCTGGCCGGGTGCGGCGTTCAGGACGGCGCCGAGATCTACGAGACGACCCTGACCCTGCTGCGCCTGGATCAGCGAGGCATCGAGTATCGCTGTTTCGCCCCGGATATCGCCCAACGGGAGGTGATCGATCATTACCGCGGCGAGGCGCCGGAGGGCGAGACCCGCAACGTCCTGGTGGAGGCCGCGCGCCTGGCCCGGGGCGAGGTCAGCCCCCTGGCCGAGCTCGATGCCGAGGCCTTCGACGGCCTGGTGCTGCCGGGTGGCTTCGGGGTGGCCAAGAACCTCTGCGACTTCGCCCTGGCCGGCTCCGACATGGAGGTGCTGGCGCAGCTGCGCGACGCCGTGGTGCCCTTCCATGAGGCGCGCAAGCCCATCGGCCTGATGTGCATCGCCCCGGTGCTGGTGCCCAAGCTGCTGGGCAGTGGCATCGCCGTGACCATCGGCAACGACCCGGGGGTGGCCGGTGCCATCAGCAGCATGGGCGGCCTGCATCGCAGCTGCGCGGTGGACGATATCGTCGTCGACCACGAGAACCGGGTGGTGACCACCCCGGCCTATATGCTGGCCAGTCGCATCAGCGAGGCGGGGGAGGGCATCTTCAAGCTGGTGGACAAGCTGGACGAGCTGATGGCCTAACCGGCGAAATCGCTCGCCTTCCTTGCCTGGAGTCCAGGCGGTTGGTTGGCAATAAAACACCGCCGCCGTGGCAACCCGCGGCGGCGGTGTTTTTATGGTGACAAGTGCCTTAGGAGCGGTCGTCGCCGGTGCTTTCGCCCGACTTCTCGCTCGCTTCGTCGGCGGCCTCGGCTTCCGACCTGGCGCGTCGCTGGCGGGCCAGGCGACCGAACAGCAGGCCCACCTCGTAGAGCAGGTACATGGGCACCGCCAGCAGGCTCTGGGAGATCACGTCCGGAGGTGTCAGCAGCATGCCGATCACGAAGCAGCCGAGGAAGATATAGGGGCGCTTCTTGGACAGGCTCTCCACCGTGGTGGCGCCGGAGGCGATCAGCAGGAAGGTGGCGATGGGGATCTCGAAGGCCACCCCGAAGGCGAAGAACAGCTTGAGGACGAAGTTGAGGTAGGCGTTGATATCGGTCATCACCGTCACGCCATCCGGCCCGGTCTGGGTAAAGAACTGGAACAGCAGCGGAAAGACCACGTAATAGGCGAAGGCGGCGCCGGCGTAGAAGAGCAGCACGCTGGAGGCCAGCAGCGGTATGGCCAGGGCCTTCTCGTTGTCGTAGAGGCCCGGGGCGACGAAGGCCCAGGCCTGGTGCAGCACATAGGGAATGGCGGCGAAGACCGCCACCACCAGGGTCAGCTTGAAGGGGGCGAGGAAGGGCGAAGCCACCTCGGTGGCGATCATCTGGGAGCCTTCCGGCAATAGCGCCATCAACGGCTGGGCCACGAAGGTATAGATGTCGTTGGAGAAGGCGTAGAGGCCGAGGAAGATCACCAGGATCGCCAGCACCGCCCGCATCAGCCGCGAACGCAGCTCGATCAGGTGTTCGATCAGCGGGGCCTGGGCGAGGTCCTTGGGGTCGGGAGTCTGGCTCATGGGGCGGAGGAATCCTTGGCGCGGGAGGTGGCACTGTCCTGGGGGGCGGCGGGCGTCTCCTCGGCGGCACTGGCGCGGCCGCCCTTGCGCGCCAGGGCATCATCCAGGCGCTCCAGGGGGCCGCTCCCCTCCCGACGCTCGCCCTCCCCGGGGGGCGAGGCCGGGTCGCCTTCTGCCGGGGGCTTCGAGGAGGACGAGGCGGCAGAGGGGCGGGTCGGTTCGGCCACGCCTTCGACGCCGCGCCGGGCCTGATTCAGGCTCTCGTCGAGCTTCTTCTGCTGCTCGTTGAGCTTCTGGCGCAGTTCCTCCGCCTCCAGTTGGGCACTGATCTCGCGTTGCATGCCGGAGACGGTACGCTTGATCTTGCCGATCCACAGACCCAGGGTGCGGGCGGCCTTGGGCAGGCGTTCGGGGCCCAGCACCAACAGGCCCACCACGCCGATCAGCAGCAGCTCGAGGAAGCCGATATCGAACATGGCGGTCTACTTGCGCTCTTCCGATTCCTCGGACTTCTGCTCGGCCTTGACGTCATAGGTGTTGCCCTGGTCATCGTGGCGCACCTGGGCCTGGCCGGCCTCTTCTTCTTTCTTCTTCTCTTCCTCGTTCATGGCGCTCTTGAAGCCCTTGACGGCGCCGCCCAGGTCGGTGCCCACGTTGCGCAGCTTCTTGGTGCCGAAGATCAGGATGATAATGCCGAGTACGATGAGCAGCTGCCAGATACTGATACCGCCTAACATAGTGTCTCTCCTTCAGGGGGCCGGCTCGTCGGGAGCCTGACCCGCATTGTCATTGCCGGGCGGCCTTCTCGTCCAGCCCGGACATGCCGAAGCGGCGTGCCAGCTCCTCCAGCACCGCCCGATGCGAGATATCGAGATGCGATAGCATCACCAGGCTATGAAACCACAGGTCGGCGGTTTCGGCGACCAGGGCGTGGCGCTCGGCCTCGCCGCCGGCCTCGGCGTCCTTGGCGGCGAGCAGGGCTTCGGTGGCCTCCTCGCCGACCTTCTCGAGGATCTTGTTGAGCCCCTTGTGATGCAGCGAGGCCACATAGGAGCTCTGGGGGTCGGCATGGCGGCGCTCGTCCAGCACCGCTTCGAGTCGTTCGAGGATATCGCTCATCGATGACACTCCAGGGTCAAGGGTCGGAATCAGTGCCAGGCCAGCAGCAGGGCGCCCAGCGCCGCGGCGGCAAGCACCGGCCAGGGCTGCTGCCCGGCCCAGGCCAGCAGCGGCTGCCAGGCCAGGGCCAGGGCCAGCAGCAGTACGCCGAAGCGCAGGCGGCGGGCGCCCCGGGCGGCATGCTTGAGATGGCGGCGCATGCCGGCCAGGGCATCGCTCTGGCGGCGGCGCTGCTGGCGCTCCGCCTCCACCTGGGTCAGGGCCTGGTGGGCCAGTACCGGCAGCTCCGGCAACTGCCGGGTCAGTTCCGGTGCCTGGCGCTTGAGCGACTCCAGGAAGCCGCGGGGGCCGGCGCGCTCCTTCATCCAGCGCTCCAGGTAGGGCTTGGCGGTGCTCCACAGGTCCAGGTCCGGATAGAGCTGGCGCCCCAGGCCCTCGATATTGAGCAGGGTCTTCTGCAGCAGCACCAGTTGCGGCTGGACCTCCATATTGAAGCGTCGGGCGGTCTGGAAGAGCCCCAGCAGCACCTGGCCGAAGGAGATGTCCTTGAGGGGCTTCTCGAGGATCGGCTCGCACACCGCGCGGATGGCGGCGGCGAACTCGTTGGCCCGGGTGCCCTCGCCGACCCAGCCCGACTCGATATGCAGGGCCGCCACCTCATAGTAGTCCTGGTGGAAGAAGGCCAGCAGGTTGCGGGCCAGGTAGTCCTGGTCCTCGCGGGTCAGGCTGCCGACGATGCCGCAGTCGATGGCGATGTACTGGGGATCCTGGGGCTTGTCCTCGGCGACGAAGATATTCCCCGGGTGCATGTCGGCGTGAAAGAAGTTGTCGCGGAAGACCTGGGTGAAGAAGATCTCCACGCCCCGCTCGGCGAGCTTCTTGAGGTCGGTGCCCCGGGCCTCCAGGGCCGCCAGGTCGGCCACCGGGGTGCCGTGAATGCGCTCCTGGACCATGACCCCGCGGCGGGTCAGCGGCCAGTGGATGGCCGGCACGTAGAGCAGCGGCGACTGCTTGAAGTTGCGCTTGAGCTGGGAGGTGTTGGCGGCCTCCTTGTGCAGGTCGAGCTCGTCGAAGAGGGTCGCCTCGTAGTCGCGGACCACCTCCACGGGACGCAGGCGCCGCGCCTCGGGGACCAGGGTGAGCAGCCGTGCCACCCGGTAGAGCAGCGCCATGTCCTGGCGCATCACCCGTTCGATGCCGGGGCGGATGATCTTGACCACCACGGCCTCGCCGCTGTGCAGGGTGGCGGCATGCACCTGGGCGATGGAGGCGGAGGCCAGGGGGGTGCTGTCGAAGCGGGCGAAGGCCTCGGTCAGGCCCATTTCCAGCTCTTCCTCGACTCGTGCCACCGCGGCCTCGCCGGGGAAGGGCGGCACCTGGTCCTGGAGGCGGCGCAGCTCGTCGGCGATATCCGCGGGCAGCAGGTCGCGGCGGGTGGAGAGCATCTGGCCGAACTTGACGAAGATCGGGCCCAGGGCCTCCAGGGCCAGGCGCAGGCGTTCGCTGCGCGCGCGCGGGCCGATGGGGACCAGGCGCAGCGGCGAGAGCAGCAACAGCAGGCGCAGCGGCAGGGGCAGGCGGTCGAGGGGAATCAGGGTGTCCAGGCGGTAGCGGGTGACCACCCAGAAGATGCGTACCAGGCGCAGGGTCATGGGCCGGGCTCCTCGAGGGCCTGGGCCAGGCGTCGCAGGCGGGCCAGTCGCGCCTCGAGGCGATCGGCGGCCACTTCCAGGTCGGTGAGGTGGTCGCGCAACACCTCCAGCTGGCGTCGCGCCGGCAGCAGGCGGATCTCTTCGCTGAGGTATTCGCTGAGGTCGCTGCGCAGCTCGTGATGGCTGCGCAGGCCCCAGCGGGTCAGGCGGCGGAGCCCCTCGGCGAGGCTATGGGCCGGCACGTCGCCTAGCCAGTCGGCCAGCTCCGCCTCCCAGTCCAGGTCGAGGTCGAGCAGCAGGTCGCGGGCCTGCTCCAGCAGTGACACGCGGCCGCGTACCGCCAGCTTGCCCTGGAACATCAGCCGCTCGACGGATTCGCCGCCGAGCAGGGTGCCGAGGGTCTCGGCATCCAGCTCGACGATGGCATCGGCGTCATGCTCCTCGCATGCCTCGGCCCGCAGCAGCATCAGGCCTCGGTCATGGAAATGCACCAGCAGCGCCAGGGCGGGGCGCTCCAGGCGCAGCAGCAGGCGACCGCCATTCAGGCGGGCGAGGCGCCCCGGGGCCGCGGGGTCCCGGGCCAGCAGGGCGTTAAGCGTGGATTCGAGGGCGGCCAGCAGCATGGGTCAGAGCTTGATCCCGCGGTGCAGGGCGACGATGCCGCCGGTGAGGTTGGTGTATTCGACCCGCTCGAGGCCCGCGGTTTCCATCATGCCCTTGAGGGTCTCCTGATCCGGGTGCATGCGGATCGACTCGGCCAGGTAGCGGTAGCTGTCCGGGTCCTTGGCCACCAGCTCGCCCATCTTGGGCAGCAGGCGGAAGGAGTATTCGTCGTAGACCTTGGAGAGCAGGGCGCTGGGGGGCTTGGAGAACTCCAGCACCAGCAGGCGGCCGCCGGGCTTGAGCACCCGGGTCATGGAGCGCAGGGCGGCGTCCTTGTCGGTGACGTTGCGCAGGCCGAAGGCGATGGTGATGCAGTCGAAGCTGTTGTCCGGGAAGGGCAGGCACTCGGCGTTGGCCTGGACATACTCGACGTTGCCGCCGACGCCGCCGTCGAGCAGCTTGTCACGGCCCACGTTGAGCATGGAGGCGTTGATATCGGCCAGCACCACCTTGCCCCGGGGGCCCACCAGGCGCGAGAACCTGAGGGTCAGGTCGCCGGTGCCGCCGGCGATATCCAGCACCCGGTGGCCGGGACGCACGCCGGCCCGCTCGATGGTCAGGCGCTTCCAGAGGCGGTGGATGCCCAGCGACATCAGGTCGTTCATCAGGTCGTAGCGCGCGGCGACCGAGTGGAAGACATCGGCGACCCGGGAGGCCTTCTCCTCGACGGGGACATCCTGGAAGCCGAAGTGGGTGGTGCGCTTGTCCATGAACCCTTCCTAGCGAGCAGTCGAGTGATTGCGGCGGATCGCCACGGCAGGCGCTATTGTAGCCGGCTTGGCGCGGCCTTGTCTGCGCCGCGGGGTCGCATGGCGAAGGGAAGCCTAGAGCTGCTTGATCTGGATGCCCAGGGGCTCCCGGGAGGCGCCGGCGGCCTCCAGGCGCTCCAGGTAGTCCCGCCAGTAGCGGGCCTGGTGCTCGGCCAGGTCGAGCAGGTATTCCCAGGTGTAGAGGCCGCTGTCGTGGCCGTCGTCGAAGTGCAGCTTGAGGGCGTAGCGGCCGGCCTGGGTGATATTGGCCAGGCCCACGTCCTTCTTGCCGACCTGCAGCACGGCGTCGTCGCCGCCGTGGCCGCGCACCTCGGCGGAGGGGGAGTAGACCCGCAGGTACTCGATGGGCAGCCGGAAGCTGCGCCCGTCGGCGTAGTCGAGGGCAAGCTCGCGGTGCGTCTTGTGGTAGTGCACTCGGGTCGGAACAGGGGCGGGCATAAGCACCTCCGGTGAGCTTGAAGCCGGAAGCTTGAAGCCGGAAGAGACCCACCGCCGCCGCAAGCGAAGGTGGTGAATCGCTTGTGGCGGTGGTGTGGCCAACCCTCCCGGCTGCAGGCCGATTTTTCTTCAAGCTTACAGCTTATAGCTTCCAGCTCTCGCATCGAAGCCAATGGACTTGCTGATTGGCGCAGGCCTCACAGAATGTAACGGGACAGATCCTCGTCCATGGCCAGCTCGCCGAGCTGGGAGTCGACATAGGCGGCGTCGATGACCAGCGGGCCCTGGAGATCGCCGCCCTGGTAGGAGGCCTCCTCCAGCAGGCGTTCCATCACCGTGTGCAGGCGGCGGGCGCCGATGTTCTCGGTGCCTTCGTTGACCCGCCAGGCGATCTCGGCGATGCGCTCGATGCCGTCCTGGGTGAACTCCACCGTCAGGCCCTCGGTGGCCAGCAGCGCCTGGTACTGCTTGGTCAGCGCCGCGGAGGGTTCGGTGAGGATGCGCTTGAAGTCGTCCGGGGTCAGGGCGTTGAGCTCGACGCGGATCGGCAGGCGGCCCTGCAGCTCGGGGATCAGGTCCGAGGGCTTGGCGAGGTGGAAGGCGCCGGAGGCGATAAAGAGGATATGGTCGGTCTTCACCATGCCGTACTTGGTGGAGACGCTGGAGCCCTCGATCAGCGGCAGCAGGTCACGCTGCACGCCTTCCCGGGAGACCTCGCCGCCGCTGGACTGACCGCTGCCCTTGGCAACCTTGTCGATCTCGTCGAGGAAGACGATGCCGTGCTGCTCCACCGCCTCGATGGCGCGGCTCTTGATCTCCTCCTCGTTGACCAGCTTGGCGGCCTCCTCGTCGCGCAGCAGCTGCCAGGCGTCCTTGACCTTGACCCGCTGGGTCTCGGTCTTCTGCTTGCCGAGGTTGGCGAAGAGTCCCTGCAACTGCTGGGTCATCTCCTCCATGCCCGGCGGGGTCATGATATCCACCCCCTGCGCCTGGGGCGTGATCTGGATATCGATCTCCTTGTCGTCCAGCTGTCCCTCGCGGAGCTTCTTGCGGAAGACCTGGCGGGTCGAGCTGTCCTGGCGCGGGGCGTCCTCCTGGCCCCGCGGCGGCGGCAGCAGGGCGTCGAGGATGCGATCCTCGGCGGCGTCCTCGGCGCGGTGGCCGACCTCTTCCTTGGCCTGTTCGCGGACCAGCTTGATGGCGGCCTCGGTGAGATCGCGGACGATCGACTCCACGTCACGGCCGACATAGCCGACCTCGGTGAACTTGGTGGCCTCGACCTTGATAAAGGGGGCCCTGGCCAGCTTGGCCAGGCGCCGGGCGATCTCGGTCTTGCCCACCCCGGTGGGGCCGATCATCAGGATGTTCTTGGGAGTCACCTCGGGGCGCAGCTCGTCGTCGAGCTGCATGCGCCGCCAGCGGTTGCGCAGGGCGATGGCCACGGCGCGCTTGGCGTCCTGCTGGCCGATGATGTACTGGTCCAGGGCGTGGACGATCTCGCGGGGGGTCATCTGGGTCATGGGGACGGCCTCAGAGCTCTTCGAGAGTGACGTGGTGATTGGTGAAGACGCAGATGTCGCCGGCGATCTCCAGGGACTTCTCGGTGATTTCCCGGGCGCCGAGCTCGGTATTCTCGAGCAGGGCGCGGGCCGCGGCGAGGGCGAAGTTGCCGCCGGAGCCGATGGCGATGATGCCGCGCTCCGGCTCCACCACGTCGCCGTTGCCGGTAATGATCAGCGAGGCGCTCTTGTCGGCCACGGCGAGCAGGGCCTCCAGGCGGCGCAGGGCGCGGTCGGTGCGCCAGTCCTTGGCCAGTTCCACGGCGGCCTTGGTCAGGTGTCCCTGATGTTTCTCGAGCTGGGCCTCGAAGCGCTCGAAGAGGGTGAAGGCGTCGGCGGTGCCGCCGGCGAAGCCGGCCAGGACCTGGCCGCGATAGAGGCGACGTACCTTGCTGGCATTGCCCTTCATCACGGTGTTGCCGAGGGAGACCTGGCCATCGCCGGCCAGGGCCACCTGGTCACCGCGGCGCACGGATACGATCGTGGTCATGGAGGGGGTGACTCCGTAACGGGGAGCCGGGGCTCCCGATGACTTTCGGCGCCCGACCGGGCGCCGTGTGTAGGCTTTCAGGGGAGGTGTGGGCGATGGGGCCCGAATTCAAGCGCTCCGAGCGCTGCCAGCGCGTTCCGGGCTCAGTTCTGCAGGCGAATCAGCAGCGGCTCGATGCCCTGGGTGACCATCAGGTCCTGGGCGCGATTGAGCTCCCGGGCGTCCTCGTAGGGGCCCACCTGGACCCGGTGCCAGGCGTTGCCGTCGCTGCCCGCGACCTCGCTGATGCGGGCCACCAGGCCGAAGTCCCGCAGCCGTCCCGCCAGGCGCTGGGCGTCGTCGACCTCGCGGAAGGAGGCGGCCTGGAGCATATAGCGATGGGGCGTGCCGGCATCGGTGGGGGCGGGGCTCGAGGCCTGTTCGTCGGCGGCCAGGTTGGCGGCGATCACCCGGGCGATGGGGTCCTCGTCGGCGGGTGCCGGCTCGCTGGCGGGGGCGCGCGACTCCTCGGGCTGGGGG
>NZ_BRCY01000040.1:0-25184 GCF_023708045.1 Halomonas sp. NCCP-2165 | reverse complement strand
GGGGTGGGGCTGGCGGACATGGGCATTCCTGGTCGGGAAGGCGGCCGGGCCCGCACGCGCGGGCCCGGAGACGCTTAGTTGTGGGCGTGCAGCGCTTCGTTGAGGGCGATGGCGCTCTTGTTGGTCAGGCACTCGATGCGGCCATTCACCGAGTTGCGGCGCAGCAGCAGGTCGTCCTGGCCGGCCAGCTCGCGGGCGGCCACGGTGCGGACCTCCTGGCCCTGGTCGTCGAGCACGGCGACCTTGGCACCGGCGGTGATATAGAGGCCCGCCTCCACGGTGCAGCGGTCGCCCAAGGGGATGCCGATGCCGGCATTGGCGCCGATCAGGCAGCCTTCGCCCACCTTGATGATGATATTGCCACCGCCGGAGAGGGTGCCCATGGTGGAGCAGCCGCCGCCCAGGTCGGAGCCCTTGCCGACCATCACGCCGGCGGAGATGCGCCCTTCGATCATGCCGGGGCCTTCGGTGCCGGCATTGAAGTTGACGAAGCCCTCGTGCATCACGGTGGTGCCCTCGCCCAGGTAGGCGCCCAGGCGCACCCGGGCGGTGTCGCCGATGCGCACGCCGGCGGGCACCACGTAGTCGGTCATCTTGGGGAACTTGTCGACGCAGTCCACGGAGAGGGTACGGCCCGCCAGGCGCGCCTTGAGGCGCCGTGCCGGCAGCTCCTCGATATCGATGGCGCCTTCGTTGGTCCAGGCCACGTTGCGCAGCAGGCCGAACATGCCGGTGAGGTCCAGGCCGTGGGGCTTGACCAGGCGGTGGGAGAGCAGGTGCAGCTTGAGGTAGACCTCGGGGGCGGACTCCGGGGCGCTGTCCTCGGCGAGGAACATGGCCACCAGCGGGCGCTGGCTGGCGGCGAAGGCCTCGGCCAGCTCGGCCTGGTCGGTGTGGCCGGCCTCGCGCAGGGCACTGGCCAGGGCGGCGCACTGCTCGGGCAGGAAGCTTACCGCGGCCTTGCCGGCGGGGGCGTCGAGGGCCTTGGCGGCGGCCGCCACCAGGCTGTCGTCGGGGTTGAGCAGGGGCGCCGGGTAGTAGATCTCCAGCCAGTCGCCCTGGGTGTTCTGGGTGCCGATTCCGAGTGCAAAGCTCAGCATGGGGTGTGTCCTCTTGGAAAATAAGGGGCGAGCCGTGGCTCAGCCCGGGAGATTGTCGTAGTCGCCGTCACGGTAGCCCACCAGGATCTCGTCGCCGGTATCCAGCAGCGGGCGCTTGAGCAGGGTGGGGTGGGCCAGCATCAGCTCCCGCGCCTTGTTGGCATCGACGTCGGCCTTGTCGGCCTTGTCGGCCTCGTCGAGCTGGCGCCAGGTGGTGCTGCGCTTGTTGAGCAGGGTCATCACCGGCACCCGCTCGAGGATCGCCTCGAGCAGCGGCGCGGAGAGGCCATCCTCGCGCAGGTCGTGGAACTGGTAGGGGATGCCGGCCCCGTCCATGGCCTTGCGGGCCTTGCGGCAGGTATCGCAGTTCTTGATGCCGTAGAGGGTGAACATCAGCCTCTCCTTTCGATAAAGCGGCGAATACGCCGGGCCGCTTCCAGCGTGGCCTCCACCTCGGCCACCAGGGCCAGGCGCAGGCGACCGGTTCCAGGGTTGGTGCCGCTCGAGCCCACGCGGCCCATATAGCTGCCCGGCAGCACGCTGACGTGCTCCTCGGCGAACAGCTCGCGGGTGAAGGCCTCGTCGTCGCCGCCGGGGACCGCCGGCCACAGGTAGAAGCTGGCCTGCGGCGTGGGGAAGTCCATCACCGGGGCGAGGATCTCGGTGACCGCGGCGAACTTCTCCCGGTAGGCGTCGCGGTTGGCGCGCACATGGGCCTCGTCATTCCAGGCGGTGATGGATGCGTGCTGCAGCGGCAGCGACATGGCGCAGCCGTGGTAGGTGCGGTAGCGCTTGAAGGGGGCGATCAGCCCGGCATCGCCGGCCACGAAGCCGGAGCGCAGCCCCGGCAGGTTGGAGCGCTTGGAGAGCGAATGGAAGACCAGGCAGCGGCGATAGTCGTGACGCCCCAGGGCCGCGCAGGCCTCGAGCAGCCCGGGAGGCGGGGCGGCCTCGTCCAGGTAGAGCTCCGAATAGCACTCGTCGGAGGCGATGATAAAGTCGTGTTCATCCGCCAGGGCAATGAGTTTCTTGAACTCCTCCAGCGGGGTGACCGCCCCGGTGGGGTTGCCCGGCGAGCAGAGGAAGACGATCTGCACCTCGCGCCAGGTCTCGGCGGGCACGGCGTCGAAATCGGGGCGGAAGCCGCTCTCGGCGGTGCAGTCCAGGTAGAGGGGCGTGCCGCCGGCCAGCAGGGTGGCGCCCTCGTAGATCTGGTAGAAGGGGTTGGGCACCGCCACCCTGGCCGGACGGCTGCGATCCAGCGCGGCCTGGACGAAGGCGAAGATCGCCTCCCGGGTGCCATTGACCGGCAGTACCTGGGTGTCGCTATCCAGGCCGCTCAGGCCGAAACGTCGGGTCGCCCAGGCGGCGATGGCGCCACGCAGCGCGTCCGTCCCCGCCGTGGCCGGGTAGCGGGCCATCTCGTCGCGATGCTCGGTGAGGCTCTCCAGGGCCGCCGCATAGGGGGCGTGCTGGGGCTCGCCGATGGTCAGGGGGATCGGCGCGAGGTCCGCGGGGGGCGTGACGCCGGCACGCAGGGCGGCGAGCTTCTCGAAGGGGTAAGGCTGGAGGGCGTCGAGATCGGGATTCATGGGTGTCCTGGCCGCCCGGCGCGGGCGAGATATCGTTATTGGCGTGGGCCCGTGAATCGCAAGGCCCCGGGTGCGTCTAGGCAAGCGATTATAGGGAAGCGGCCCTGGGGCCTCAAACCCGGGGCGCTTTAGACATCCAATACCTCGATCAGCCGTGCCCGCAGCCGTTCCTGGCGGGCCGGATCGGTCAGCGGCTCGCCGGCCTTGGTGGTGATAAAGAAGACGTCCTCGACCCGCTCGCCCAGGGTGGCGATCTTGGCCGCCGAGAGGGCGATGTCCTGCTCCATGAAGATGCGCCCCACCCGGGCCAGCAGGCCGGGGCGGTCCGGGGCCACCAGTTCCAGCATGGTGCGCTCGTTGGCCAGGTCCTGCTCCAGGGCGACCCGGGTCGGCACCTGGAAATGCTTGAGCTGGCGCGGGGTGTGGCGGGTGACGATCTGCGGGTAGTCCTCCGGGTCGTCCAGCTCCTCCACCAGGTGGGCGCGGATCTCCTCCAACTGGGCGCGGTCGCGGATCGCCTGGTGCTGGTGATCCAGGACGATAAAGGTGTTGAGGGTCCAGTCGTTGCTGGAGGTGGCGATGCGCGCGTCGTGGATGGAGAGGCCGAGCTGATCCATGGCGGCGGCGGTGGCGGCGAAGAGGTCATCCGCGGAGCGGGTGTGGATAAACACCTTGGTGCCGCCCTCGGCCATGTCCTCGGTGGGGGCGCTGATCAGGATCAGCGGCAGCTCCGAGCCCTCGTGGGCGAGGATGCCCTGGGTCTGCCAGACGATCTCGCTGGGCGCGTACTGCAGGAAGTACTCTTCGCCCAGGGAGTCCCATAGCTGGGCCACCCGCTGGCCATCGGCGCCCACCGCCAGCAACAGCGAGAAGGCCTCCTCGCGGGTCTCGCGTACCCAGTCCTCGCGATCCGGCGGGTTCTCCAGGCCGCGGCGCAGGGCGCGCTTGGTCTCGCCGTGCAACTGGCGCAGCAGCGAGGCCCGCCAACCGTTCCACAGCGCCGGGTTGGTGGCGCTGATATCCGCCACGGTGAGCACATAGAGGTAATCCAGGTGGATCTCGTCGCGTACCAGGCGGGCGAAGTCGCGGATCACGTCCGGGTCGGTGATATCGCGCTTCTGGGCCACCTTGGACATCAAGAGGTGGTTCTCCACCAGCCAGCTGACCAGCCGGGTGTCCCGGGGCGAGAGGCCGTGGCGCTCGCAGAAGGCCTCGGCATCCCGGGCGCCGAGGATGGAGTGATCGCCGCCGCGACCCTTGCCGATATCGTGGTAGAGGCCGGCGATCCACAGCAGCTCCAGCTTGGGCAACTGGTGCACCAGCACCGAGGCCACCGGAAACTCCTCCCGGGCCTCGGGCTCGCGGAAGCGCTGGATGCACTTGAGCAGGCGCAGGGTATGGGCGTCGACGGTATAGATATGGAAGAGGTCGTGCTGCATCAGCCCCACCGCCTGGCCGAACTCCGGCAGGTACTTGCCGAGTACCCCGTAGCGATTCATGCGCCGCAGCTGGCGCGCCACATTGCCGGAGGAGCGCAGCAGCTCCATGAACAGGCTCTGGTGGCGCAGGTCGTCCCGGTAGAGATCGTCGATCAGGTGGCGGTGGTCGCGGATCAGGCGGATGGTGTCGGCGCGTACCCCCTCGATCTCCGGGTGCTGGGCCATCAGCAGGAAGAGTTCCAGCAGGGCCGCCGGGCGGTAGCGGAAGACGCCGGGGCTGCGCGCCTGGATATAGCCGCCGGTGACCTCGAAGCGGTCGTTGAGGGGGCGCGTCTCGAGGCGCTCCTCGCCGCGCAGGATCACCTCGTCGAAGTGCTGAAGCAGCATGTCGTTGAGGCCGGCCAGCGCCGTCACATGGCGGTAGTAGCGCTTCATGAACTGCTCCACCGCCAGGCGCTCCGGGGTGTCCCGGTAGCCGAACAGCTCGGCGATGGTGCGCTGGTGGTCGAACTGCAGGCGATCCTCGGCGCGCCCGGTGAGCATATGCAGGGCATAGCGCACCTGCCACAGGAAGGCCTGGCCCTGGCTGAGGATGCGCAGCTCGGCATCGTTCATGAAGCCGTTGGCCACCAGCTCCTCGTAGCCCAGGGGGCCGAAGTGACGCTTGGCGACCCAGCCGATCATCTGGATATCCCGCAGCCCGCCGGGGGAGCTCTTGATATTGGGTTCCAGGTGATACTCGGAATTGTTGTAGCGGTAGTGGCGGGCGATCTGCTCCTGCCACTTGGCCTCGAAGAAGCGATCCGCGGGCCATAGCCGCTCGGTGGCCAGGCGTTGGCGCATGGCCTGGCGCAGCCGCTCGGGGCCGGCCAGGGTGCGGCTCTCCAGCAGGTTGGTGATCACCGTGACATCATCGCGGGCCTCGCGCTCGCAGTCGTTCAGCGAGCGCACGCTATGGCCGATCTCCAGGCCGATATCCCAGAGGAAGGTGATAAAGGCGGTGAGCGACTCCCGGTAGGGGGCGTCGTCGTCCTCCTCCAGCAGGAACAGCAGGTCGATATCGGAGTGGGGGTGCAGTTCGCCGCGACCATAGCCACCCACGGCGAGCAGGGCGATGCCCTCCTCGGGCCAGGGGTGGCGTGCCCAGGCGATGGCCAGCAGCTGATCCAGGCACCAGGCGCGGCCGCGCACCAGGTCGCGGATATCGGCGCCGCCGCGAAAGCGTTCGTCGAGGCGTGCCTGGATCGCCTTCAGCTCCGCCTTGAAGGGGACGATCGGGGAGCGATGGGTGGCCAGCTCGGCGGCGAAGGCCTCACCGTCGAACAGGCCGGGGTCGGGACGAAAGCGATGATGGTGTAGCAGCATGTCAGTGCTCGAGGAAGCCGAGATCTTCCTCGCTGCGGGCGGTGAGCACCTCGACGCCATCGGCGGTGACCCGCAGGGTGTGCTCCCACTGGGCGGAGAGGCTGCGATCCTTGGTCACCGCGGTCCAGTTGTCGCGCAGTACCTTGGTGCGGTGGTCGCCCACGTTGATCATCGGCTCGATGGTGAAGCACATGCCCTCGGCCAGTTCGATATCGGCCTCGGGGGCGTAGCCGTCGTAGTGGAGGATCTGCGGGTCCTCGTGGAAGCCGGCGCCGATGCCGTGGCCGCAGAAGTCGCGTACCACCGAGTAGCCATTGGCCTCGGCATGCTGCTGGATCACCCGGGCCAGGGCCGACAGGCGCACCCCGGGCTTGACCAGGGCGATGCTCTTGTAGAGGCACTCCTGGGTGATGCGGCACAGCCGCTCGCCCTGGATGGTCTCGCCGACGATAAACATCTTGCTGGTGTCGCCATGGTAGCCGTCGGCGGTCTTGACGGTGACATCCAGGTTCATGATGTCGCCCTTCTTGAGCTTCTTGCCGGCGTCGGGGATGCCGTGGCACACCACATGATTGATGGAGGTGCAGATCGACTTGGGGAAGCCGTGATAGTTGAGGGGGGCCGGCACCGAGCCCAGCTCGTCGACGATAAAGTCGTGGCACAGGCGATCGAGCTCGCCGGTGGTGACACCGGCCTGCACGTGGGGGGTGATCATTTCCAGCACCAGGGCGGCCTGGCGGCCGGCCTCGCGCATCTTCTCGATCTCGTCGGGCGTCTTGATAGGAACGTTCATGGAATCTCGATCATGGGGAGGGTGGCGCCCCTGGGGCACTCTCGGGGAGGTGGCCACGGCGGAGGGGCGGCTTCATCTTGGCATCGTTCTATGGTATAAAGCCGCGCGCTTTCCTGCAATCGTCCGCCCTTGTGGCCCCCCGGGGCCGGCGGCGATAATAGCGAGGGCGTGATCCAAACGCCTAAAACACACATGCACCGACACAGGGTCCCGGGTGCCGTGGCGACCAGCGGTCGAACGGTCGGATCCCTGGGGTGCATGGAGGCCTAACCCGAGTTTTCAGGAGTCTTTCATGTCTCAAGTCAATATGCGTGACCTGCTCAAGGCGGGTGCCCACTTCGGTCACCAGACCAAGTACTGGAACCCCAAGATGAGCAAGTTCATCTTCGGCGCGCGCAACAAGATCCACATCATCAACCTCGAGCACACCCTGCCGGCCCTGAACGACGCCGTGGCCGTGGTCGAGAAGATGGCTGCCGCCAACAACAAGATCATGTTCGTCGGCACCAAGCGTGCCGCCAGCAAGATCATCAAGGAAGAAGCCAGCCGCGTGGGGATGCCCTTCGTGAACCATCGCTGGCTGGGCGGCATGCTCACCAACTACAAGACCATCCGCGTCTCCATCAAGCGTCTGCGCGAGCTCGAAGCCATGCATGAAGATGGCACCTTCGAGAAGCTGACCAAGAAGGAAGTCCTGATGGCCACCCGCGAGCAGGAGAAGCTGGACCGCTCCATCGGTGGTATCAAGGAGATGGGTGGCCTGCCCGATGCGCTCTTCGTGATCGACGTCGACCACGAGCGTATCGCCATCAACGAAGCCAACAAGCTGGGCATCCCGGTCATCGGCGTGGTGGACACCAACTCCAACCCGGACGGTGTGGATTACGTGATCCCCGGCAACGATGACTCCATCCGCGCCATCCAGATCTACGTCCAGGCCATCGCCGGCGCCTGCGCCAAGGCGAAGGAAGGTCGTCCCGACGAGTTCGTCGAGGTCTCCGAGTCCGACGAAGTCGCCGAGTGATGCTGTACCGCCGACACTGAGTGTCATCTAGGCCTGCGATCCTGAGTCGCGGGCTCGGCGGCCCCTACCAGGGTCGGCGGATAAGGAGGGGGCCTGGGCCCCCTTTTTTCCCGTTCTGCCTGCGGGTGCGGCGGGAAATGCCCCGATTACCGACGCGAATCATTCAGAGGTTATTACCATGGCAGCTATCAGCGCCTCACAGGTCAAGGAACTGCGCGAGCGTACCGGGCTCGGCATGATGGAGTGCAAGAAGGCTCTCACCGAAGCCGGCGGCGACATCGAACTGGCCATCGAGAACCTGCGCAAGAGCTCTGGCCTCAAGGCCGCCAAGAAGGCCGACCGCACCGCCGCCGAAGGCGCCGTGGTCACCCGCGTGGCAGCCGACGGCAGCTACGGCGTGATGGTCGAGATCAACTCCGAGACCGACTTCGTGGCCCGTGACGACAACTTCAAGGCCTTCGCCGACCGGGTCGTCGACGCCCTGTTCGAGTCCAAGAGCGACGACGTGGCCGCCCTGATGGGTGGTGACATGGAAGACGTTCGCCAGCAGCTGGTGCAGAAGATCGGCGAGAACATCTCCGTGCGTCGTGCCGTGCTGGTCGAGGCCGGCGAAGGCAACCGCGTGGGCGCCTATGTCCACGGCGGCCGCATCGGCGTGCTGACCGTGCTCCAGGGTGCCACCGAGGAAGCCGCCAAGGATGTCGCCATGCACGTGGCCGCCATCAACCCGGCCGTGGCGCGTCCCGAGCATATGGCTCAGGAGCAGCTCGACAAGGAAAAGGCGATCATCCTGGCCCAGCCGGACATGGCCGGCAAGCCGGAGAACATCGCCGAGAAGATGGTTCAAGGCCGCCTGAAGAAGTACCTGGCCGAGAACAGCCTGACCGAGCAGCCCTTCGTCAAGAACCCCGACCAGTCCGTGGCCGAGTTCGTCAAGGCCGCCGGCGGCGAAGTGATTGGCTTTACCCGCTACGAAGTGGGCGAGGGCATCGAGAAGGAAGAAGTCGACTTCGCCAAGGAAGTGATGGAACAGGCCAAGCGCAGCTAAGGTCCGAGTTCCACGAGACGTGTTGGCGTGCGCGCAAGCGCACGCCTTCGCGTATCCGGCCGACGCTTTCGTCGGCCACAGCGTTAACCACGCCAGGAGTTGTCCCCCTTGGTCGCCCAGCGGTTGAGCTAAGGTAGACAGACTCCCCCGATTGATTACTGCCGCTGCCAGGAGATTCGCCCATGACCGTCGACACCCCCGCCACCGACCGCGCCCAGCCCGAGCGTGGCGCCAAGAGCAAGTACAAGCGTATCCTGCTCAAGCTCTCCGGCGAGGCCCTGATGGGCGAGCACGACTTCGGGATCGATCCCAAGGTGCTCGACCGCATGGCCCTGGAGATCGGTCAACTGGTGGGCATCGGCGTCCAGGTGGGGATCGTCATAGGCGGCGGCAATCTGTTCCGCGGCGCGGCGCTGCACGAGGCCGGCATGGAGCGGGTCACCGGCGATCATATGGGCATGCTGGCCACGGTGATGAATGCCCTGGCCATGCGCGACGCCCTGGAGCGCTCGAACATCCGCTCGCGAGTGATGTCGGCCATTCCCATGAGCGGCGTGGTGGAACACTATGATCGCCGCACCGCCATCCGCTACCTCACCTCCGGTGACGTGGTACTCTTCTCCGCCGGCACCGGCAACCCCTTCTTCACCACCGATTCCGCGGCCTGCCTGCGCGGCATCGAGATCGACGCCGACGTGGTGGTCAAGGCCACCAAGGTGGACGGGGTCTACGACAAGGATCCGGTGAAGCACGCCGATGCCGTCAAGTACGAGCAGCTCAACTACGACGAGGTGCTCGACCAGAAGCTCGGGGTGATGGATTTGACCGCCATCTGCCTGGTGCGGGACCATGGCATGCCGGTGCGCGTGTTCGATATGAACAAGTCCGGCGCGCTGCTGAACCTGGTGGTGGGTGGCAAGGAAGGCACGCTGATAGATAGAGGTTGAAACCGTGATCGACGACATCAAGAAAGACGCCGAAGGCCGCATGAAGAAGACCCTGGAATCGCTCCAGGCCAACTTCCACAAGATCCGTACCGGGCGTGCCCATACCAGCATTCTCGACGCCGTGACCGTGGAGTACTACGGCTCCCAGGTGCCCCTGAACCAGGTGGCCAACGTGAATATCGAGGATGCCCGGACCCTCTCCGTGGTGCCCTGGGAGAAGCCCATGGTGCCCAAGGTGGAGAAGGCCATCCTGACCTCGGACCTGGGCCTCAACCCCTCCACCAACGGCAACGTGATCCGCGTGCCGATGCCGATGCTCACCGAGGAGACGCGCAAGGGCTATATCAAGCAGGCCCGCGGCGAGGCGGAGCAGGCGCGGGTGGCGGTACGCAACGTGCGCCGCGACGCCAATGGTGATATCAAGTCTCTGCTCAAGGAGAAGGAGATCACCGAGGACGAGCAGCACCAGGGCGAGGACGCGGTTCAGAAGCTCACCGACAAGTACATCGCCGAGATCGACAAGCTGCTGGAAGCCAAGGAACACGACCTGATGCAGGTCTGAGGCGCGGCGGGCCCCAGGGCCCGCCTTTCCCTTCCTCCCGTGCGAGTCCCCATGACGTCAACGCAGTCCCCCCAAACCCCTCGTGGTGGTACGCCGCGCCATGTGGCGATCATCATGGATGGCAACAATCGCTGGGCCAAGGCCCGGGGCCTCTCCGGCATTCGCGGCCACCATGCCGGCGTCGAGTCGGTGCGCGCGGTGATCCGTCGCGCCGCCGAACGCGGCGTCGAGACCCTGACCCTGTTCGCCTTCTCCAGCGAGAACTGGAAGCGCCCCCCCGCCGAAGTGAACGCGCTGATGGAGCTCTTTCTGTTGGCGCTGAAGCGCGAAGTGCGCAAGCTGCATGAGCACGATATTCGCCTCACGGTGATCGGTGAGCGCAGTGCCTTTTCGACTTCCATCCAGAAGCATGTGGCCCGGGCCGAAGCCCTGACCGCCGACAATCGCGGCCTGCACCTGGTGATCGCCGCCAACTATGGCGGACGCTGGGACATCGCCAGCGCCGCCCGACGCCTCGCCGAGCGCGTCCAGGCCGGCGAGCTGGATCCCGCCGAGATCGACGAGGCGGCCCTGGATCGCGAGATCAGCCTGGCCGAGGATGCGCCGGTGGACCTGTGCATCCGCACCAGCGGCGAGCAGCGCATCTCCAACTTCCTGCTCTGGCAGCTGGCCTACGCCGAATTCCACTTCTCGCCGCTGCTGTGGCCCGACTTCGATGCCGCGGCCTTCGACCTGGCCCTCGATGATTTCGCCCGTCGCCAGCGTCGTTTCGGCATGACCGATGAACAGATCGAGGCCCAAGGTGCTTAAGCAGCGACTGATTACCGCCCTGATCCTGGCGCCCCTGGTCCTGCTGGGGCTGTTCGGCCTCGACGGTGGCGCCTTCGCCCTCTTTGCCGGCGCCATCGTCCTGCTGGGGGCCTGGGAATGGGTCAACCTGGCCGGCTATGAGCGCCCGGGGGCTCGCCTGCTGGGCGTCGCCGGGGCGGCGGCGCTGATGGCGCTGCTGTGGCTCGTCGACGCCACCCAGGCCACCTGGCCGCTGTGGCTGGCCGCCGCCGGCTGGCTGGTCAACCTCTACTGGGTCATCCACTATCCCGAGCGTCAGGCCCAGTGGCAGGCGCCGCCCCGGCGCCTGGCCATGGGGCTCTGGGTGCTGTTGCCTACCTGGGTCGGATTTATCGCCCTGCGCGACTGCGGGGTCGAGTGGCTGCTCTTCGTGCTGCTGCTGGTGTGGACCGCCGATAGCGGCGCCTACTTCGCCGGTCGCGCCTATGGACGCCGCAAGCTGGCACCCAGCGTCAGTCCCGGCAAGTCCTGGGAGGGCGTGCTGGGCGGCCTGGCCGCCACCACCCTGCTGGCGCTGGGGTTCGCCTTCTGGCTGGGGCTCGCCCCGGGGCAGCTGGCACAGTTGATCCTGATCACCTGGCTGGTCACCGCCATCTCGGTGGTGGGGGATCTGTTCGAGAGCATGCTCAAGCGCACTCGTGGCATCAAGGACTCCAGCGCCCTGCTGCCCGGGCATGGCGGGGTGCTCGACCGCATCGACAGCCTGACCGCCGCCGTGCCCCTCTTCGCCTTGCTGCGCCTATGGTTATGAGTCCTGCCCCCCAGGGCGTCACGGTGCTGGGCGCCACCGGTTCCATCGGTACCAGCACCCTCGATGTCATCGCCCGCCACCCCGAGCGCTATCGGGTACACGCCCTGACCGCCCACCGCGACCGCCAGGGCCTCTTGAGCCTCTGCCTGCGCCATCGCCCGGCGGTGGCCGTGCTGGGTAGCGAGGCGGATGCCGCCTGGCTGCGACTCCAGTTGGCCGCGGCGGGCCTGGAGACCGAGGTGGCCGCCGGCGAGGCGGCCCTGTGCGAGGTGGCCGAGGCCGGCGAGGCGGCGGTGGTGATGGCGGCCATCGTCGGCGCCGCCGGCCTGCTGCCGACCCTGGCCGCGGTGCGTGCCGGCAAGCGGGTGCTGCTGGCCAACAAGGAGGCCCTGGTGATGTCCGGGGCCCTGTTTATGGAGGCGGTGGCGGCCCATGGCGCGACCCTGCTGCCCATCGACTCCGAACACAATGCCATCTTCCAGTGTCTACCCGTCGAGCACCGGGGTGGCCTGGGGCGCCACGGCATCACCCAACTGCTGCTGACCGCCTCCGGCGGCCCCTTCCGGGGCTGGAACGCCGAGCAACTGGCCGCGGTGACGCCGGAGCAGGCCTGTGCCCACCCCAACTGGTCCATGGGGCGGAAGATTTCCGTGGACAGTGCCACCCTGATGAACAAGGGGCTGGAACTGATCGAGGCGTGCTGGTTGTTCGATACCGCGCCGCAGCAGATTCAGGTGGTGGTGCACCCCCAGAGCGTGATCCACTCCATGGCCGCCTACAGCGACGGCTCGGTGCTGGCGCAGCTGGGTAATCCGGACATGCGTACGCCCATCGCCTATGGCCTGGCCTGGCCGGAACGCATCGATGCCGGGGTCGAGGCGCTGGACCTGTTCCAGGTGGCGCGTCTCGACTTCGAGGCCCCGGACGAGGCGGCCTTTCCCTGCCTGCGCCTGGCACGGCAGGCCATGGAGGCCGGCGGCACGGCGCCGGCGATGCTCAATGCCGCCAATGAGGTAGCGGTGGCCGCCTTCCTCGAGGGGCGGCTCGGTTTTACCGGGATTCCGCGCCTGGTGGCGGCGGTGCTCGACGAGCTGGAAGTGCGCTCGGCCCGGACCCTGGAGGGGATCCTGGCCGAGGATGCCCGGGCACGGCGCACCGCCGAGGCCCTGTTGGTGACGCTGACGCGGGGAGACTAAGCGATGGGCGTGATCCAGAACGTGTTGGCGGTGATCCTGGTCCTGGGCCTGCTGATCACCTTTCACGAATATGGTCACTACTGGGTGGCCAAGCGTTGTGGGGTCAAGGTGCTGCGCTTCTCGGTGGGCTTCGGCAAGCCGCTCTGGTCGCGTACCGATCGCCATGGTACCGAGTTCGCCGTGGCCGCCATCCCCCTGGGGGGCTACGTCAAGATGCTCGACGAGCGGGAGGGGCCGGTGGCCCCGGACGAGCGTCACCGGGCCTTCAACAACCAGTCCGTGTGGGCGCGGATCGCCATCGTCGTCGCCGGTCCCCTGGCCAATTTCCTGCTCGCCATCGTCGCCTACTGGCTGCTCTTCGTGGTGGGCACCACCACGGTGGCGCCGGTGGTGGGGGCGGTGACCCCCGACTCGCCGGCGGCCCGCGGCGGGCTGGCCCCGGGCCAGGAGATCGTCGCCATTCAGGGCGAACGGGTGCGCTCCTGGGAGGAGGCCAACCTCAAGCTGGTGGCGGTCATCGGCCACAGCGGCGAATTGCGTGTCAGCACTCGGGACGAAGGCGGCGAGGTGGTCCGGGAGCGCGGTCTGCCGGTGGAGAACTACCTGGTGCGCCAGGATCCGCCCCGGCCGCTGTCGAGCCTGGGGCTCACCCCCTGGCGGCCGGCCTTCCCCGCCGAGCTGGGGCAGGTGCTGGAAGGCGAGGCGGCGGCCGCCGCCGGCCTCGAGCCCGGCGACCGGATACTCCGCATCGACGGTGAAGTCATCGCTGACTGGACGCATTTCGTCGAGGTGGTGCGGGCCCATCCCGATGAGGCCCTGGACCTGGAGGTGCGGCGTGGCGACGAGCGGCTGAGCCTGACCCTGGTGCCGGGGCGCAACGAGTCGGAGACGGGGAGTGCCATCGGCTATATCGGCGCCGGGGTGGCGCCGGTGGCGTGGCCCGAGGAGTATCGTCGCGAGGTGCGCTATGGCCCCCTGGCGGCCCTGGGGCAGTCGCTGTCACGCACCGGCGAGATGTCGCTGCTGACCCTGGATGCGATCCGCAAGATGCTGGTGGGGCTGATCTCGCCCTCCAACCTCTCCGGGCCCATCACCATCGCCCGGGTGGCGGGGGACACCGCCCGCAGCGGCCTGGAGAGCTTTATCAGCTTCATGGCCTACCTCTCGATCAGCCTGGGGATCCTCAACCTGCTGCCGATCCCGGTGCTGGATGGCGGCCACCTGGCCTACTACGTCATCGAGGCGCTGCGCGGCCGGCCGGTCTCCGAGAAGGCGCAGGCCATCGGCCTGCGCATCGGCCTGGCCCTGGTGGGCAGCCTGATGTTCATGGCCCTCTATTTCGATCTGATGCGGCTGTAATGGTCTCCCCGAGCCGTTGGCGTTGGTCGGGGAAGCCTCCTCGGCCTTGTCAGTTACCCGCACAAATGTATAAGGTGCCTATTTCGAACACCGTTCCTCCTGGCAGGGAAGCACGGGATCTCGATGGGCAGATCAACGCGAGCGAAGCGACTGAATGAAACTCAAGACCATCGGATTGGCAGCGCTGCTACTGGCCGGCGCCCAGTCGGCCTCGGCGAACGAATTCAATATCTCCGATATTCGCGTGGAGGGCCTGCAGCGCGTCCCCGCGACCTCCGTCTTCAATGCCTTCCCCCTGGGTACCGGTGAGCGGGTCGACGAACGCGAGCTGGCCGAGGCGGCCCGCGAGCTCTTCGCCACCGGCCTCTTCGAGGATATCCGCCTGGCGCGTGACGGCGAGGTGCTGATCATTCAGGTGGAGGAGCGCCCCTTTATCGCCGCCATCGAGATCAGCGGCAACTCCCTGGTGCCGGAAGAAGAGCTGCGCCGGGCCATGCGCGGCGTCGACCTGGCCGAGGGCGAGGTGCTGCAGCTCTCCACCCTGGAGGAGATGCAGCGGGAACTGGAGCAGCTCTACCAGTCCCAGGGCCGTTACAGCGCGCGCATCGACACCCGGATCGAGGAGGTCGGCGACAACCGCGTTCGGGTCAATATCGATATCAACGAAGGGGCGGTGGCGCGGATCCGTCAGATCAATATCGTCGGCAATCGCGCCTTCGATAACGACACCCTGAGGGAGGTCTTCGAGCTCGAGGATCGCCCGGGGCGGATCTTCGGCTGGTTCTCCAAGGACGAGTATTCCCGCGAGGCCCTGGCCGGGGACCTGGAGCGACTGCGCTCCTTCTACCTGGATCGCGGCTATGTGAACTTCGATATCGCCTCGACCCAGGTGGCCATCAGCCCCGATCAGTCGCAGATCTTCGTCACCATCAATGTCGACGAGGGGCGTCAGTATCGCCTCGGCGATATTCGTTTCGAGGGTGACCTGATCATCTCGCCCAGCGAGGCCCGTGAGCTGGTGACGGCGACCCCGGGGGAGATCTTCTCGCGCAGCGAGGTCACCGCCTCGGTGGAGGCCCTGCGCTCGCGCCTGGGGGCCGAGGGCTTCACCTTCGCCGAGATCGAGCCGATTCCCCAGGTGCGGGACGATGGCGAGACCGTGGACCTGCTGCTGGCGGTCAACCCGGGTCGCCGCGCCTATGTGCGGCGCATCGAGTTCATCGGCAATACCACCACCCAGGACGAGGTGCTGCGCCGCGAGATGATCCAGCTGGAGGGGGCCCCGGCCTCCACCGAGTCGATCAGCCAGTCCCGCCAGCGCCTGGAGCGCCTGGGCTTCTTCAAGCAGGTCGAGGTCGAGACCCGGCCGGTGCCCGGCGAGCCGGATCAACTGGACGTGACCTATCGGGTCGAGGAGCAGCCGTCCGGTTCCATTTCCGCGAGCATCGGCTTCTCGCAGACCGCCGGGGTGATCTACGGCGCCGGCCTCTCCCAGAACAACTTCCTGGGCACCGGCAACCGGGTCAACTTCAATGCCCAGCGCAGCGATACCTTCACCGGACTCAATTTCGGCTATACCGATCCCTACTGGACCCTGGATGGTATCTCCCGCGGTTATGACCTCTTCTATCGGGAAACCGATTACGAGGATTCGGATATCTCCACCTACTCCACCGACTCCCTCGGTGGCGGCATCAATTTCGGCTATCCGATCGACGAGAACAGCCGCCTCAACTTCGGGGCCAGCGTCGAAGACCTGACGATCAAGACCTATAACGATACCGCCCTGGAGATTCGCCAGTACGTGGAGGATCAGGGGGCCGATGCCCAGAGCCTCAAACTCACCGCCAGCTGGACCCGCAATAACCTCAATCGTGGGGTGATGCCCACCGCCGGCAACTATCAGCGCCTCTCCCTGGAGGCCGCCGTGCCGGGCAGCGATGCCGACTATTATCGGCTGCGCTACCGCGCCCAGCAGCTCTTCCCCCTGAGCGACGCCTGGTCGTTGAAGTTCGGCACCACCCTCGGTTATGCCGACAGCATCGGCAACGATCCCTACCCCTTCTATGAGAACTTCTTCTCCGGCGGCCTGGGCTCGGTGCGCGGTTTCACCGGCAATACCCTGGGGCCGCGTACCACGCCGCCGTCCGGGGTCGATCGGGAGCGTACCCTGGGCGGCAACGTCCTGGTGGAAGGCAGCGTGGAGCTCTTCTTCCCGGTGCCCTTCGTCGAGGATCAGCGCTCCCTGCAGGCGGGCTTCTTCCTGGATGGCGGCAACACCTTCCTGACCGACTGCCTGCCGGTGCCGGCGGGGGCGACCTCGCGCTGCGAGTCCGGTATCGATCTGGGCGAGCTGCGCTACAGTGCCGGTATCGGCCTCTCCTGGCTGACGCCGGTGGGACCGCTGACCTTCAGCGTCGCCGAACCCCTGAATGACGAGGAAGGCGACGACACCCAGTTCTTCCAGTTCTCGTTGGGTCAGACCTTCTGAGCCATCAACCTTTCGGATCACAGGAGAGTGACCTATGCGTAAATTGACCCTGGCCCTCGGCGTCGCCGCCCTGATGGGGAGCGCCAGCCTGGCTCAGGCCGCCGAGGTGGCGGTGCTGGACTGGCGCGAGGCGCTGATGGAGACCGACGAGGCGCAGCGCCAGATGAACGAGCTGCGCAGCGAGATCGAGGGGCCCCAGCAGGAGGCCCAGGCCCTCGGTCAGGAGCTCCAGGCCCTGCAGCAACGCCTGGAGCAGGACGGCGCCGTGATGTCCGACTCCGAGCGCGAGGCCCTGCTCCAGGAAGGCATGGAGAAGGAGCAGCGCTTCATGCAGCTGCGTCAGCAGATCGGCCAGGCGCAGATGCGGTCCGAGCAGGCCTTCCTGCAGGGGGCGGAGCCCAAGCTGGAGCAGGCCGTGGATCAGATCATCGCGCGCCACGATATCGAGGTGCTGATCGATCGTGACGGGGTGATTCACACCACCCTCGAGCTGACCGACGTCACCGACGAGGTCACCGAGATTCTCAACACCCTCAACTGACGAGTCGCCGGGAGTTCGCTCCCGGCCCCTGACCGGCAAAGGCGCCCATGACACACGCCCACACTCCCTCCTTCACCCTGGAGGAGCTGGCCGAGCGGCTCGGCGCGACCCTGATCGGCGATGGCCGGCGTCGGGTCACCGGCCTGGCCACCCTCACCGAGGCCGGCCCCGAGGAGATCACCTTCCTGGCCAACCGCGCCTACCTCAAGTATCTCCCCGAGACCCGAGCCGCGGCGGTCCTGCTGCACCCCGGTCAGGCCGAGGAGTGCCCCACCGCCTGCCTGACCCTGGACAACCCCTACCTGGGTTATGCGGCCCTGTCGCGACTCTTCGATCCGCTGAACGGCCGGCGCAGTCCCGGTATCCACCCCACCGCCGTGGTGGCCGATGGGGTGACGCTGGGGCGCGACGTGGAGATCGGTCCCCAGGCGGTGATCGAGTCCGGCGTCGAGCTGTGTGACGGCGTGGTGGTCGGGCCCGGTTGCATGATCGGCGCCGATAGTCGCATCGGCGCCGATTCCCGACTGCATGCCAATGTCACCGTCTATCATGGCGTGATCATCGGCGCGCGGGCCATCCTGCATAGCGGCTGCGTGATCGGTGGCGATGGCTTCGGCTTCGCCCATGATGGCGGGCGCTGGCACAAGATCGCCCAGTTGGGCGGCGTGGTGCTGGGCGACGACGTGGAGGTGGGCAGCTGCTCGAGCATCGACCGCGGCGCCCTGGGCGATACCCTGATCGGCGATGACGTCAAGATCGATAGCCAGGTGCAGATCGCCCACAATGTGCAGATCGGCGATCACAGCGCCCTGGCCGGCTGCGTCGGCATCGCCGGCTCCACCAAGGTGGGCAGGCACTGCCTGCTGGGCGGTGGCGTCGGCCTCTCCGGCCATCTGACGATCTGCGATGGCGTTCAGGTCACCGGCATGAGCCTGGTCACCAACTCCATCCATGAGCCCGGGGTCTACTCCTCCGGCACCGGGGCCATGAGTAACGCCCAGTGGCGCAAGAATGCGGTGCGCTTCAAGCAGCTGGACGCCCTGGCCAAGCGGCTGGCACGCCTGGAGAAGGCCCAGGAATCGCGTTGAGCCGAGCGCCGACGCGGGTATAATTCCCTCCTTCGCCAGTCAAACGGCGCCCGGCGCCGCTCCATGCTCGCCCGTCGGGCGAGCATTTTCGTCTTCCTAGAGGTGCCTCGATGGTAATGGACATCAACGACATTCGTGACTACCTGCCCCACCGCTACCCCTTCCTGCTGGTGGATCGGGTGATGGAACTGGAGCTGGGGCAATCCATCGTTGCCTACAAGAACGTCAGCGTGAACGAGCCCTTCTTCAACGGTCACTTTCCCCACCACCCGATCATGCCCGGGGTGCTGATCATCGAGGCCATGGCCCAGGCCTGTGGTATTCTGGGTTTCAAGACCGTCAACAAGCTGCCCGCCGATGGCTATGTCTACTACCTGGTGGGTAGCGACAATGCCCGCTTCAAGCGTCCGGTGATGCCCGGCGACCAGCTGCGCCTGGAGGCGCGGGTGGAGCGCGAGAAGCGCGGCATCTGGAAGTTCGCCTGCCGCGCCACCGTCGACGGTGAGCTGGCCTGCGAAGCCGATATCATCTGTGCCGAGAGGAAGGTCGCTTGATTCATCCCACCGCCATCGTTGACCCCAAGGCGCGTCTGGCCGAGGACGTCGAGGTGGGCCCCTTCAGCGTGATCGGGCCCGACGTGGAGATCGGCGCCGGCAGTCGCATCGGTCCCCATGTGGTGATCAAGGGCCCCACCGTGCTGGGCGAGCGGACCCGCATCTTCCAGTTCGCCTCGGTGGGCGAGGATTGCCAGGACAAGAAGTATGCCGGCGAGCCCACTCGCCTGGAGATGGGTGACGATAACGTGATCCGCGAGGGGGCGACCCTGCATCGCGGCACCGTTCAGGACCGCGGCGTCACCACCATCGGCTCCCGCAACCTCTTCATGGCCTATTCCCACGTGGGCCATGACTGCGTGATCGGCAGCGACTGTATCCTGGCCAATCAGGTGACCCTGGCCGGCCATGTGCACCTGGGCGATTTCGTTATCCTCGGCGGCCTCTCCGCGATACACCAGTTCTGTCGCTTCGGCGCCCACGCCATGGCCGGCGGCGGTTCCATCATCACCAAGGACGTGCCCGCCTATGTGATGATCAACGGCAACCCGGCCCAGCCCCATGGCCTCAACCTGGTGGGTCTCAAGCGTCGCGGCTTCTCCACTGAGGCGATCAAGGCGCTGAACGAGGCCTACAAGCTGGTCTACCGTCAGGGGCTGACCGTGGAGCAGGCCCTGGGCGAGATCCGCGGTCGCTTCCGGCTCGCCGAGACCGAGGCCTTTATCGCCTCCATCGAGGCCTCTACCCGTGGCATCATCCGCTAGGGCGGCCCCCCTGCGACGGGTCTATCTGGTCGCCGGGGAGCTCTCCGGCGATATCCTCGGTGCCGGCCTGATGCGTGAGCTCAAGGCGCGCCACCCCGGCGTCGAGTTTCGTGGCATCGGCGGCCCGCGGATGCTCGACGAGGGCATCGACAGCCGCTTCCCCCTGGAGACCCTCTCGGTGATGGGCCTGGTGGAGGTGCTCAAGCACCTGCCCGAGCTGCTGCGGGTGCGGCGTACCCTCTACCGGGATGCCCTGGCCTGGCGGCCGGATATCGTCATCGGCATCGATGCCCCGGACTTCAATCTGGGGCTGGAGCGCCGGCTGCGCGAGGCGGGCCTGACCATCGCCCACTATGTCAGCCCCTCGGTCTGGGCCTGGCGCCAGGGGCGGGTCAAGGGCATCGCCCAGTCCGTCGATGCCATGCTCACCTTCCTGCCCTTCGAAGCCGCCTTCTATCGTCGCCATCGGGTGCCGGTGGCCTTCGTCGGTCACCCCCTGGCCGACGAGTTGCCCCTGGACGTCGATCGTGGCGCCACGCGCCGTGCGCTCGGCCTGCCCGAGGCGGGGGAGCTGCTGGCCCTGTTGCCCGGTTCCCGGGCCAATGAGGTGCGCTTCCTGGGCGAGACCTTCCTGGGTGCCGCCGAACGGCTGTGCGCCCAGCGCCCCGCGCTCCGCGTGGTGATTCCCGCCGCGACCCCGGGGCGTCGCGAGCAGCTGGAGGCGCTGCTCACGGCACACCCGGCGCTGGCCGGGCGCGTCCACCTGCTCGATGGCCGCTCCCGGGAGGCCATGGTGGCCTCGGATATGGTGCTGCTGGCCTCGGGCACCGCGGCCCTGGAGGCGATGCTCTGCCATCGTCCCATGCTGGTGGCCTACAAGATGGCCCCGGCCACCCATTGGCTGGCCAAGCGGCTGGTCAAGACCGAGTGGATCTCGCTGCCCAACCTGATCGCCCGGGAGCCCCTGGTGCCGGAGCTGATCCAGAAGGCCGCCAGTAGCGAGGCGATCGCCGCGGAACTCGGCACCACGCTCGACGACGGCCCGGGCCGGGCCGCCCTGGAGGCGCGCTTCGCCGCCATGCATGCCGGGTTGCAGCGCGACGCCAGCCGCCGCGCCGCGGAGGCCATCGAGGCGCTGGTGGCGGGTACGCCGCTGCCCGCCAGCGTGGCCCCGGAGCGGGCCGAGGAGGTCGCGCCTTGACCCAGCGCAAGGGAGCCTCCCGGGAGCTGCCTCCGCTGGTGGTCGAGTATGCCGGCCAGCGCCTGGCCGGCGTCGATGAGGTCGGCCGAGGCCCCCTGGTGGGCGCCGTGGTGGCCGCCGCGGTGATCCTCGATCCCGCCCGGCCCATCGCCGGGCTGAATGACTCCAAGACGCTCTCCGCCAAGCGCCGCCAGTCCCTGGATGACGAGATCCGCGAGCGGGCGCTGGCCTTCGCCGTGGCCGAGGCGAGCCCCGCCGAGGTGGACGAGCTGAATATCTACCATGCGACGCATCTGGCCATGCGCCGCGCCATCGACGCCCTGAGCCCCGCCGCCGAATACCTGCTGGTGGACGGCAACCGCCTGCCTGGGCACCCGCTGCCGGGCCAGGCGGTGGTCAAGGGCGATGCCCGCCACCCGGCCATCGCCGCCGCCTCGATCCTCGCCAAGGTGGCCCGGGACGCTCAGATGCTCGCCCTGGATGGCCGCCACCCCGACTACGGCTTCGCTCGCCACAAGGGCTACCCGACCCGGGAGCACCTGGCCGCCCTGGAACGCCTGGGCCCGCTCCCCGAGCACCGCCGCTCCTTCGCCCCGGTCAGGCGCCAACTGGCGCTGTTCTAGCTGGGCTGGCGCAGTCGCCATGGATGAGGGGCGCTGGGGACAGGATGGAGCAAAGCGTCTTTTTCAGGGACGAAAAAGTCGAGCGCCCAGGGACGGGTTTACAGCGTCTTTGCGGAGTGCCTGTCCCCAGGGTAGCCCCGGGCCGCCAAGGAGGGGTATACCAACCGTGATAGCCCTGGCCGTTCTGGTCGAAACCGGGACAGGCCGCCCCCGAATCTGGCATTATCTCTGCGCGTTTCCCGACCCCAAGCGAGCCCCACGAGTCGTCTATGAGCCCCAGCTTCGTCCACCTCCGCGTACACACCGAATACTCCCTGGTCGACGGCCTGGTGCGTCTCAAGCCGCTGATCTCGCGGAGCGCCGAGATGGGCATGCCGGCCCTGGCCATCAGCGACGAGACCAACCTCTTCGGCCTGGTCAAGGCCTACAAGTCGGCCCAGGGCGCCGGCCTCAAGCCGATCATCGGCGCCGATTTCTGGCTGCATAACGACTACGACGAGGCCCACCCCTACCGCCTGACCCTGCTGGCCATGGACGCCGAGGGCTATCGCAACCTGACCGAGCTGATCTCCCGGGGATGGATGGAGGGCCAGCGGCTGGGGCTGCCGATCCTCCAGAAGGCCTGGGTCATCGCCCAGAGCGAGGGGCTGATCGCCCTGTCCGGCGGGCGCGAGGGCGAGGTCGGTCGCCACCTGCTCAGCGATCATCCCGACGAGGCGCGCACCCTGCTGGGAGAGTGGAACGCCGCCTTCCCGGGGCGCTTCTACCTGGAGCTGACGCGCACCGGCCGCCAGTACGAGGAGGAGTGCCTGCACCTCTCGGTCGAGCTCGCCGCCGAGACCGGTACCCCGGTGGTGGCCACCAACGACGTGCGCTTTATCGACAAGGAGGATTTCTGGGCCCACGAGACCCGGGTGGCCATCGGCGAGGGGCGGGCCCTGGACGACCCGCGCCGCGAGCGGCGCTACAGCGAAGAGCAGTACCTCAAGAGCCCGGCGGAGATGGCCGAGCTCTTCGCGGATATCCCCGAGGCGCTCGAGAACAGCCTGATGATCGCCGCCCGCTGCAACGTCGACGTGCGCCTGGGCGAGATCTTCCTGCCGGAGTTCGAGATCCCCGAGGGCATGACCCAGGACGAGTTCTTCCGCAAGGTCTCCCACGACGGCCTGACCGAGCGCCTGGACTTCCTCTATCCCGCCGACAAGTACCCTCGCGATGGCGCCGAGTATGCCGAGATCGATGCCCGCTACCGCAAGCGCCTCGACTTCGAGCTCGACATCATCATCCAGATGGGCTTCCCCGGCTACTTCCTGATCGTGATGGACTTTATCCAGTGGGCCAAGGACAACGACGTGCCGGTGGGGCCGGGGCGTGGCTCCGGGGCCGGCTCCCTGGTGGCCTACGCCCAGAAGATCACCGACCTGGACCCGCTGGAGTATGACCTGCTCTTCGAGCGCTTCCTCAACCCGGAGCGGGTCTCCATGCCCGACTTCGACGTCGACTTCTGCATGGAGAAGCGCGACCGGGTGATCGACTATGTGGCCGACCGCTACGGCCGCAACGCCGTGTCGCAGATCGTCACCTTCGGCACCATGGCCGCCAAGGCGGTGGTGCGCGACGTGGCCCGTGCCCAGGGCAAGCCCTACTCGCTGGGCGACAAGCTCTCCAAGCTGATCCCCTTCGAGGTGGGCATGACGCTGGCCAAGGCCATCGAGCAGGAGCCGGCCCTCAAGGAGTTCCTCGACAACGACGAGGAGGCCGCCGAGATCTGGGAGATGGCCAGGAAGCTCGAGGGCATCACCCGGGGTACCGGCAAGCACGCCGGGGGCGTGGTGATCGCCCCCACCAAGCTCACCGACTTCTCGCCCCTGCTGTGCGACGAGGACGGCAATGGCCTGGTGGTGCAGTTCGACAAGAACGACATCGAAGAGGCCGGGCTGGTCAAGTTCGACTTCCTCGGCCTGCGCACCCTGACCATCATCGACTGGGCCCTGGAGATGGTCGACAAGGTGCGCGCCGCCGCCGGCGAGGGGTCGCTGAATATCGATGCCATCCCCCTGGATGACGCCCCCACCTTCGAGATGCTCAAGCGCGCCGAGACCACGGCGGTCTTCCAGCTCGAATCCCGCGGCATGAAGGAGCTGATCAAGCGCCTGCAGCCGGATTCCCTGGAGGACATGATCGCCCTGGTGGCGCTGTTCCGCCCCGGCCCCCTGCAGTCGGGCATGGTCGACGACTTCATCAACCGCAAGCATGGCCGGGCGGAGATCTCCTATCCCCATCCGGACTACCAGCATGAATGGCTCAAGCCGGTGCTGGAGCCCACCTACGGCATCATCCTCTACCAGGAGCAGGTGATGCAGATCGCCCAGGTGCTGGCCGGCTACAGCCTGGGGCAGGCGGACATGCTGCGCCGCGCCATGGGCAAGAAGAAGCCCGAGGAGATGGCCAAGCAGCGGGTCGGCTTCATGGAGGGCTGCGCGGCCAACGGCATCGATAAGGACCTGGCGGGCAATATCTTCGACCTGGTGGAGAAGTTCGCCGGCTACGGCTTCAACAAGTCCCACTCGGCGGCCTACGGCCTGGTCTCCTACCAGACGGCCTGGTTGAAGGCGCACTACCCGGGGCCCTTCATGGCGGCGGTGATGTCCACCGAGATGGACAACCTGGACAAGGTGGTGCCGCTGATCGAGGAGTGCCGCAACCTCAGGCTCACCGTGACCCCGCCGGACGTCAACGTCGGCACCTACAAGTTCACCGTGGATACCGAGGGCCGGGTGGTCTACGGCCTGGGCGCCATTCGCGGCGTGGGCGAGGGGCCCATCGGCGCCATCGTCGAGGCCCGCGAGGCGGAGGGCCCCTTCCAGGACCTCTTCGACTTCTGCCGCCGGGTCGACCCCAAGCGCATGAACAAGCGCACCCTGGAGGCGCTGATCCGCTCCGGTGCCCTGGACAACCTGGGGCCCAACCGCGCCGTGCTGGCCGCGGCCCTGGACGATGCCCTCAAGGCCGCCGCCCAGACCCAGGCCAACCAGAACCTCGGCATGATGGACATGTTCGGCGAGGCCTTCGTCGACGAGGCGGAGGGGGGCGATGTCTACGCCGACTACCGCGGCGTACGGGAGTGGACCGACAAGGAGCGCCTGGGCGGCGAGAAGGAGACCCTGGGGCTCTACCTCACCGGTCACCCCATCGACGAGTACGAGCAGGAGCTCAAGCGCTTCGTGGCCACCCGCATCGGTGACCTGCGTCCCTCCCGGGAGCCACAGCGTATCGCCGGCCTGGTGGTGGGGGTGCGCACCATGAAGTCCAAGCGCGGCGATACCATGGCCTTCCTGACCCTGGACGACCGCACCGGGCGCATCGAGGCCTCCCTGTTCGGCGAGCTCTATGACCAGCTGCGTGGCCAGATCGAGGCCGACCAGGTGCTGATCATCGAGGGCGAGGTCTCCAGCGACGACTATTCCGGCGGCCTGCGGCTGCGCGGCAAGGAGGTCACCCCCATGGTGGCGGCGCGTACCCGCTACGCCCAGGCGGTGGAGCTGCGCATCGACGGCCAGCGCGCCAATGGCGGCCTGATCCGCAGCCTGGAGGCGAGCCTCGAGCCCTACCGCAGCGCCGAGGGGCTGCCGGTGCGTCTGCACTACCGCAACGCGCGCGCCGGCGGCTGGCTGGAGCTGGCCGAGGCCTGGCGGGTGGCCCCCAGCGATGAGCTGCTGATCGCCCTGCGCGAGGTCGAAGGCCAGGACGGGGTGGGGCTAAGTTACCGCTAGATGTGTAAACCCACCAGGTTGTTCACGGAAAGACCTAGCCGGCTAACCGGAGGATGGTAATCCAAGCTGGCATGCGGTCGATGCCAGTTGTACTGGTGAAGCCAAACCAGCAGATACCGGCCCC
>NZ_BRCY01000039.1:0-29264 GCF_023708045.1 Halomonas sp. NCCP-2165 | reverse complement strand
GGTATCTGCTGGTTTGGCTTCACCAGTACAACTGGCATCGACCGCATGCCAGCTTGGATTACCATCCTCCGGTTAGCCGGCTAGGTCTTTCCGTGAACAACCTGGTGGGTTTACACACCTAGCGCCAGGGGAAGCCGCCGGGGCCACCCATGCCCCCCGGACCGCCCATGCCACCGGGGCCACCCATGCCGCCGGGGCCACCCGGACCACCGCCGCCCATCATGCCGGACATGCCGCGCATCATTTTCTGCATGCCGCCCTTCTTGCCCGCCTTCTTCATCATCTTCTGCATCTGCTTGTGCTGCTTGAGCAGGCGATTGAGGTCGGGCACCTGCAGGCCGGCACCGGCGGCGATGCGCCGCTTGCGGGAGCCATTGATGATCTCCGGCTTGCGGCGCTCCTGAGGGGTCATGGAGTTGATCAGCGCCTCGAGCTTGCCCAGCTCCTTCTCGGGCCCGGGGCCCTGAGCCATCTCGGCCATCTGCCCCATGCCCGGCAGCTTGCCGAGCAGGCCACCCATGCCGCCCATCTTCTTGAGCTGCTGGAGCTGGTCGCGGAAGTCTTCCAGGTCGAAGCCTTCGCCCTTCTTGACCTTCTTGGCCAGCTTGGCGGCCTTGCCCTTGTCGACGGTGCGCTCGGCCTCCTCGATCAGCGACAGGACGTCGCCCATGCCGAGGATACGCGAGGCCACCCGGTCCGGATGGAAGGGCTCCAGGGCATCGGTCTTCTCGCCCATGCCCATGAACTTGATCGGCTTGCCGGTGATATGACGCACCGAGAGGGCCGCCCCGCCGCGGGCGTCACCGTCGGCCTTGGTGAGGATCACCCCGGTCAGCGGCAGCGCCTCGTGGAAGGCCTTGGCGGTGTTGGCGGCATCCTGGCCGGTCATGGCATCGACCACGAACAGCGTTTCCTGGGGCGTCACCGCCCGATGCAGGGCCTGGATCTCGTCCATCATGTCGGCATCGACATGCAGGCGACCGGCGGTATCGACGATCACCACGTCATGGAACTGGATCTTGGCGTGCTTGATGGCCGCCTCGGCGATGGCCACCGGCCGCTGGTCGCTGGAGGAGGGGAAGAAGTCGACCTGGATCTCGCCGGCCAGGGTCTCCAACTGGTCGATGGCCGCGGGACGATAGACGTCGGCGGAGACCACCAGCACCTTCTTCTTCTCGCGCTCCTTGAGGTAGCGGGCCAGCTTGGCCACGGAGGTGGTCTTGCCCGCCCCCTGCAGGCCGGCCATCAGGATCACCGCCGGCGAGCCCTTGAGGCTGAGGCCATCGAAGGCCTCGCCCATGACCGCCTCCAGCTCCTGCTGGACGATCTTGACGAACTGCTGCCCCGGCGACAGGCTCTTGGAGACCTCCTGCCCCACGGCGCGCTGACGCACCGCATCGATAAAGGCCTTGACCACCGGCAGGGCGACATCGGCTTCCAGCAGCGCCCGACGCACCTCGCGCAGGGTTTCCTTGATATTGTCCTCGGTCAGTTTGGCCTGACCGCTGATGGACCTCAGCGTCCGCGATAGACGCTCCGATAGACTCTCGAACATGGGCCTCTCCGGCAACGATGCCTTGGCGTTTGGCGCGATTATACGCCTTGATGGCTCCGGTCTCCATGCATGGCTGGGCGGCGCCTCGGGGCTTCGGTATAGTAACCCCAGGATTGCGACCACTTTTCATCGCACTTTGCCGCCCCGGGCGGCCCATGGACAGCAACGCTATGCAGGCGCTTCCCTTTGCCCTAATCGCCATCATCCTCTACTGCGGCGCCGCCTCCTGGCAGGCCCTGGCGCTGACGCGGCGCGTTCCCCAGCGTCCGCCCCTGGTACTGACCCTGGGCGGCCTGGCCGTGGTCTGTCATCTGCTGGTGCTCGGCGCCCTGGTCGGCGGCAGCGAGCCGCTGAGCCTGGGCCTCGGCACCACCGCCACCGCGGCCGGCGCTCTGATCGCCGCCCTGCTGCTGGCGATCAGCCTCTTCAAGCCGGTGCTCAACGTGGCGGTGGGCCTCTTCCCGCTGGCCGCCATGACCCTGGTGCTGGCGGTGGGGCTGCCCGGCACGCCCCGCGGGGATGGCCTGACGCCGGGCATTGCCCTGCATGTGGTGAGCTCGGCCCTGGCCTTCGCCGTGCTGGCCATCGCCGCCGTCCAGGCGATCCTGCTGGGGGTGCAGAATCAGGCCCTGCGTCACCACCATATCCGCGGCGTGGTCCAGGCCCTGCCGCCGCTGACCACCATGGAGCGGGTGCTCTTCGAGCTGGTCTGGGCCGGGGTCGGCCTGCTGACCCTGGCCATCCTCAGCGGCTTCCTGTTCCTCGACAACCTCTTCGCCCAGCACCTGGCCCACAAGACGCTGCTCTCCCTGGCCGCCTGGGTGATCTTCTCGATCCTGCTGGCCGGCCACCACTGGCTGGGCTGGCGGGGCCTCAAGGCGGTGCGCTGGACCCTGGGCGGCTGCGCCCTGCTGCTGCTGGCCTATTTCGGCAGCAAGTTCGCCCTGGAAGTGATCTTCCAGGGGCCCTAAGCCGCCTTGACAGGCCGAGTGCTCCTTCTCTACAAACGTGCCTGATACGCCATAAAGGACCCTTCCACCTTGAGCGATGACTTCCCTCTGGGATTGCTGTTCGGCCTGCTGGCAGTGCTGATCCTGCTGTCGGCCTTCTTCTCGAGTTCCGAGACCGGCATGATGTCCATCAACCGCTACCGGCTGAGCCATCGCGCCAACGGTGGCGAGCGCCGGGCCCAGCGGGTGCTGCGCCTGCTGGCCCGCCCGGATCGCCTGATCGGCGTGATCCTGATCGGCAACAACCTGGTCAACAACCTGGCCGCCGCCATCGCCACCGTGCTGGCGATCCACTTCTTCGGCGAGGTGAGCGGGCCGGCCATTGCTCCCCTGGTGCTGACCATCGTCATCCTGATCTTCGCCGAGGTGACCCCCAAGACCTATGCGGCGATCAAGCCGGAGCGCATCGCCTACCCGGCGTCGATGGCCCTGGAACCGCTGCTCAAGCTGCTCTATCCGCTGGTGTGGCTAACCAACGCCATCTCCAACGGCCTGCTGCGCCTGGCCGGCGTCAAGCAGATCGACGGCGGCACCGACAACCTGACCCGGGACGAGCTGCGCACCATCGTCCACGAGGCGGGCACCCTGATTCCCCAGCGCCACCAGGCCATGCTGCTGTCGATCCTCGACCTGGAGAATGTCACCGTCAACGACATCATGGTGCCCCGCCACGAGATCGTCGGCATCGACCTGGAGGACGACCTGGAGAGCATCCTCGCCCAGATTCGCACCAGTCAGCACACCCGTATCCCGGTCTACAAGGGCGATATCAACAACATCATCGGCATGCTGCATCTGCGCAATGCGGCGCGCTTTCTGGCCAAGGCGGAGGTCACCAAGGCGGCCATCGTCCAGGAGGCCCGGGAGCCCTACTTCATTCCCGAGTCCACTCCGCTGCACACCCAACTGCTCAACTTCCAGAAGCAGAAGCGGCGTATCGGCATCGTGGTGGACGAGTATGGCGACGTGGAGGGCCTGGTGACCCTGGAGGATATCCTCGAGGAGATCGTCGGCGAGTTCACCACCGACGTGGCGGGGATGCATCAGGAGATCCATCTTCAGGAGGATGGCAGCTACCTGATCGAGGGCACCGCCAATATCCGCGAGATCAACAAGTCCCTGGGCTGGCAGCTGCCCACCGACGGCCCCAAGACCCTCAACGGCCTGATCCTCGAGCACCTGGAGTCCTTCCCCGACGGCCCCGCCTGCCTGCAGGTGGGCACCACCCGCATGGAGATCCTTCAGGTCAAGGACAAGCTGATCACCTCGGCGCGCTGCTGGCAGCACGCCCGGCGTCCGGCCCGCCGCCGCTGAGCCATATCCTCCATAGAGAAACGGCGACGGCGCCCCGAGGGGCGCCGTCGGCGTTTCTGACCACCTCGCTCAGTCGCGGCCTCAGGGCCCTTCATGAACGCCCTGGGGGTGAGTGCGTTCACCGCGACTGGCCAGCGCATTCAGGGCATTGATATAGGCCTTGGCGGAGGCGATGACGATATCGGTATCCGCGCCCAGGCCGTTGACGATGCGCCCGCCCTTCTGCAGGCGTACCGTGACCTCGCCCTGGGAGTCGGTGCCGCTGGTGATGGCATTCACCGAGTAGAGCTCCAGCTCCGTCTGGCTGTCGGCGATCTGCTCGATGGCCTTGAAGACCGCATCCACCGGCCCGCTGCCCTGGGCCTCGACGCGACGCTCCTCGCCGTCGTGGCTGAGCACGACCCGGGCCAGGGGCGTCTCGCCGGTACGGGAGGTGACCTCCATGGCTACCAGGCGGAAACGCTCGGCCCGGGCCGCGGCACGAGTATCGGTGACCAGGGCCTGGAGGTCCTCGTCGTAGATCTCGTGTTTCTTGTCGGCGAGCTGCTTGAAGAGGGCGAAGGCGTCGTTGAGCTCCGTCTCGGAGGCGAACTGGATACCCAGCTCATCGAGCCGCGAACGGAAGGCGTTACGCCCGGAGTGCTTGCCCAGCACGATGGCGTTGGTATGCCAGCCCACGTCCTCGGCACGCATGATCTCGTAGGTCTCGCGGTGCTTGAGCACCCCGTCTTGGTGGATTCCCGACTCGTGGGCGAAGGCGTTCTTGCCGACGATGGCCTTGTTGGGCTGCACCGGGAAGCCGGTGACGGTGGAGACCAGCCGCGAGGTGGGCACGATATGGGTGGCGTCGATGCGGGTCTCCACGTCGAGAATATCCTGGCGGGTACGCACCGCCATGACGATCTCCTCCAGGGAGGCGTTACCGGCCCGCTCGCCCAGGCCATTGATGGTGCACTCCACCTGGCGGGCGCCGGCATTCACCGCGGCCAGGGAGTTGGCCACCGCCAGCCCCAGGTCGTTATGGCAGTGCACCGAGAAGACCGCCTTGTCGCTGTTGGGCACCCGGCGAATCAGCTCGCCCACCATCTCGCCGAAGGGCACCGGCAGGGCATAGCCGACGGTGTCGGGGATATTGATGGTGGAGGCGCCGGCCTCGATGGCCGCCTCGACGATGCGGCACAGGAAATCCAGCTCGGAGCGCCCGGCGTCCTCGCAGGAGAACTCCACGTCGTCGCACAGGCCACGGGCCTTCTTCACCGCCGCCACGGCGCGCTCCACCACCTGATCCGGGCTCATCTGCAGCTTGTACTGCATATGGATGGGGCTGGTGGCGATAAAGGTATGAATGCGCCCCTGGGCGGCGCCGGCCAGGGCCTCGCCGGCGGCCTCGATATCGCGATCCAGTGCCCGGGCCAGGGAACAGACGCGACTGCCGGTGACGCTCTCGGCCACCGCCTTCACCGCCTCGAAGTCGCCGGGGCTGGCGGCGGCGAAGCCCGCCTCGATCACGTCGACGCGCAGCTTCTCCAGCATCAGGGCGATGCGCACCTTCTCGTCGCGGGTCATGGAGGCGCCCGGCGACTGCTCGCCGTCGCGCAGGGTGGTGTCGAAAATGATCAGCGGCTGCTTACTCATGGAAGGGCTCTCATCGGGGTCCAGCGGCGGAATCCCGTCGCCCGGCCGGGGCGCGGGAACTCAATGTTTTCTAAGGGTAGCCGAGGTCGGCGCCGGGCCCCAGGCCTCGGCGTCGGCCTTGAGCTCACGCACCTCGATCTCGAGGCGCGCCAGGCTGGCCTCCCGCGGCGCCAGGGGTGCCCCGAAGTGGAGCCCGACCCGGGCGCGGAAGCGGCGCGGCCGCTTGGTCAGGGCGCGACCGCCCTGGTGGGAGGTCCAGGAGCCCCAGAGCCCGGCCAGGCCGGCGGGCACCACCGGCACCGGGTTGCATGCCAGGATATGCTCCAGGCCTCGCCGAAAACGGTGGATCTCGCCATCCGGCGTCAACCGCCCCTCGGGGAAGAGCATCACCACCTCGCCGTTATCCAGGGCACGACGGACCTCTTCCAGGGCACGGCGCACGCTGCCCGGGTCACGACGCTCCGCCTCCACGGGGATCGCCCCCACCAGGCGGAACCACCAGTTGAGCCAGGGCGATTCATAGATGGGGCGATCCATCAGGAAACGCAGCGGCCGCGGGCTGGCGCCGCCCAGGATCAGGGCATCGACGAAGCTGACATGATTGCAGACCACCAGGGCCGCCCCCCGGGCCGGCAAATGCTCGCGCCCCTCGACGCGCAGTCGGTAACAGACCCGCACCAGGGCAAGGATCAGGCGACGCGCCAGGCCGAGGCAGGGCCCCTTGAGGGGGTGACGCACGCGACTCACGGGGCGTAGGGACCGTGGCGCAGGCCGGCGAGGATGGTGACCAGCAGTTGCTCCAGCAGCTCGGTGACCTCCAGGGGCTGGCCCTGCCAGACGCCGAGGCGCTCATTGAGCCCCAACTGCACCAGGCCGTGCACGCTGCCCCAGAGGGTGCGCGCCATGCGCCGCGCCTCCAGGTCGCTGAGGCCCGGCTGATAGGCCTTGAGCCCGGTCTCCACGCGCAGGAAGAGGGCCTCGATCATATCGCTCTGGCGCCGATCCAGCTCGCCCTCCTGGGCCAGCGGGTAGTCGAACAGCAGCTGCCAACGGTAGGGCTCCTGGCGCGCGAAGCGCCAGTAGGCCAGGGCCAGGGTGCGCAGCTGAGAGGCCAGGGTCTCGTTGGTATCCGCCGGCACCATGGCCTCCTTGAGCCGTGCCAGGGTTTCGAGATTGACGTGCTGCAGCAGGTTATTGAAGCTGCCGTAGAGCTTGAGCAGGGTGCTCGGCGCACACCCCACGTCGCGAGCCAGGGCGCGCAGCGACAGCTCATGCACCGGGCGTTCCTGCAGCCAGGCATCGCAGGCCGCCATCACCTGGGCATGCAGCGCCTCGGGGGCATGCTGTCTGGGACGTGCCATGGGCTTCCTCGTCGCGATGGGTGGAAGTGCGGAATCGAACACTGTTTCCGACCAGCATATCGCTACCGGCCACAAACGCAAGCCCGACACCGGCATGAGTGCTTTTCAGCCCCCGGCGAAGCCGCTACCCTTGAGGCCCTCCGCCGCTCAGGAGTCGCTATGGCAGGCCGCCTGCATATCGCCCCCATGGACCTGGAACGGCTGCTGCCGGGCCTGCGCCTCGAGGCCACCCCACTGACCAGCCCCAACCTGGCACCGCGCCAGCCGCTGTCGATGGTACGCCTGGCCGCCGGCCGTTTGACCCTGGCCAACGCCTTCTGGGGGCTGACGCCGCCCTGGCTCAAGGTGCTCGACCACGCCCCCCACTGTGCCCGGGCGGAGTCCCTGGAGACGCGCCCCATGTTCCGCGAGGCCTTCGCCGCTCGCCGCTGCCTGATCCCGGCCAGCGGAATCTATGTGTGGAAACCCCAGCCACGCATGAAGCAGCCCTTCCTGGTCACCCGGGCCGACCGTGGCCCGCTGTTGCTGGCGGGGCTATGGTGCCGCTACCACACCAACCTGACCGAGTTCGCCGACTCCTGCGCCCTGATCACGGTGGCCACGCCGCCACTGCTGACGCCGCTCAGCGACCGACTGCCGGCGCTGATCGACGCCTCTGTCGCTCACCGGTGGCTCGATCCCGGCATGCCCCTGGAACAGGCCCGCGCCCTGCTATCGCCGGCCCCCGGGGAACTGTTGGGCGCCTTTCCGGTATCTAGACGAGTGAATGATCCCAGGCACCAGGAGTGGGCCTGTGGCTATCCCACCGGCCCCATGCTGCGCGCGACCCCCGACCAGGAGAACCCATGACCCTTTCGCCCCCTCTCGTTTCCCGGTCCCTGATGCTGCTGGCTGTCCTCTGGCTCGCCGCCCTCGTCCCGGGACCGGCCCGAGCCGAAGCGCCCGGCGAGCCATCGGGAAGCGTCGAGACCACCAGGCCCCATACCAGCCCGCAGGATATCCGCGACTATCGGCTGCTGACCCTGAGCAACGGCCTGACCGCCCTGCTGGTGCATGACCCCGAGGCGGACAAGGCCGCCGCCTCCATGAACGTCAGCGTGGGCAGCGCCGACGACCCCGAGGACCTGGCGGGCCTGGCCCACTTCCTCGAGCATATGCTCTTCCTGGGCACCGCGCCCTTCCCCGAAGCGGATGCCTATCAGGGCTATATCAACCGTCATGGTGGCAGCCACAACGCCTTTACCGCCCCCCATGACACCAACTACTTCTTCGATATCGAGCCCGAGGCCCTGCCCGGCGCCCTGGATCGCTTCAGCCAGTTCTTTATCGCGCCGCTGTTCAATGCCGACCGCCTGGAAAGCGAGCGCAATATCGTCCACTCCGAGTATCAGGCGCGAATTCGCGACGAGGCACGCCGCGAGCAGGACGTGCTTAATCAATTCCTCAACCCCGCGCACCCCGGCACCGGCTTCTCGGTGGGCAGCCGCGAGACCCTGGCCGACCCCGCCGAAGGGGAGCCCAGCCTGCGGGCGCGGGTCATCGACTTCTACGAGCGCCACTACGATGCCAATGTGATGCACCTGGCGCTTATCGCACCCCAGGACCTGGACACCCAGGAGGCCCTGGTGCGGGAACGCTTCGACGCCATCGTCGACCGCGGCCTGGAGCCCCCCCGAGTCGCCGCGCCCCTGGTCCTCGACGAGACGCTGCCCCTGGCGCTGGCGACCCGCTCGCTGCGCGACCGCCAGCAGGTGAGCTTTCTCTTCCCCCTCCCCGACCCGATCCGCGACTACCCCTTCAAGCCGGCGGACTTCCTGGCCAACCTGCTGGGCCACGAGGGCGAGGGCAGCCTGCTGGCCGCGCTGCGCGAGGCGGGCCTGGCCGACGCCCTCGCCGCCGGCCTGACCCGCGATGACGGCGAGAACGCCCTCTTCGCGGTGACCGTCAGCCTGACGCCAGACGGTGCCGAGCGCCTCGACACCATCCAGGCCAGCCTGTTCGCCACCATCGCGCGACTCCGGGAGACCGGCCCGCAGGCCTGGCGCTACGAGGAGCAGGCACGCCTGGCGGAGCAGCGGTTCCGCTTTATCCAGCATGGCGAGCCGATTCACGGCGTGACTCGCCTGGCCATGAGCCTGGCCGACTACCCCGCGGAGGACGTGCTCTATGCTCCCTACCGCATGGGCGAATTCGCTGCCGAGCGCCTGACGCCCTACCTGGAGGCCCTGACCCCGGAGCGACTGATCCGTCTCTACAGCGGTCCGGAAGTGGAGGGCGAGTCGACCTCCCCCTGGTTCCAGGCCCCCTACCGGGCCGAGGCCCGGGTCGACTGGCCCGAAGCCGAGCCCCTGGGCGGCCTGTCGCTGCCCGAGCCCAACCCCTTTATCGCCCGGGACCTGAGCCTGCTGGGCGCCCAGGACGAGCGGCCCGAGCTGCGCCTGGAGACCCCGGGGGCGCGACTCTGGCATCAGGCCCACGGCGGCTTCCGCACGCCCCAGGTGGAGTGGCGCTTCAGCCTTCAGCACCCCGACGCCAGCGCATCGCCCCACCAGGCGGTGCTGAGCCAATTGCTGGCGGGCTGGCTGAACGACAGCCTCAATGAAGCCTTCTATCCGGCGCGCCTGGCGGGGCAGCACTTCTCGGCCTATGCCCACGCCCGCGGCCTGACCCTGAGCTTCTCCGGCTGGCGAGATCGCCAGGCCCGGGTGATGGAGGAGGCCCTGGCGCAACTGACCACGGGCGAGATCACCGACGCGAGCCTGGCGCGAGTCAAGCAACGCCTGGCCCGGGAGTGGCGCAACGCGCCCCTGTCGGCCCTTTACCAGCAGGCCAACCGCACCCTGGGCGAGGCCCTGATCCGTCCCCAATGGCCGACGGCCGACCTGCTGGAGGCATTGGCCCCCCTCGACAGCGAGGCCCTGCGCGCCTACCGCCGCGACTTCCTGGCGGCCCTGCATATCGAGGCCATGGCCATCGGCGACCTGGATGCCGCCCTGGCCGAACAGCAGGCCCAGGGGGTCTTCGCGACCCTGGCACCGCGCCTCCCGGCCGATGCCATCGCCGACCTGATCCCCCTGGAGGCCGTCGACCTGCCGCCGCTGCGGCCCGACAGCCAGCGCCAGGAGTCGCTGCTGCTGCGCTACTTGCAGGGCCCCGACCGCACCCTGGCCAGCCAGGCGGAGCTGGCGGTGCTCGGTCAACGGCTGAGCACCCCCTTCTATACGCGGCTGCGCACCGAGGAGCAGCTGGGCTATATCGTCAATGCCGGCTACCGGCCACTGCTGGATGCGCCGGGCATCGCCCTGCTGGTGCAGTCCCCGGAGACCGGGAGCCAGGCCATCGGCGAGCACATCGACGCCTTCCTGGAGACCTTCGACGCCACCCTCGCGGCGCTGGACGACGCCACCCTGGCCCCCTACCGCCAGGCGGTTCGCGACCAGCTACTGGCCCGGGACACCTCCCTCGGCCAGCTCACCGACCGCCTGTGGCGCGACCTGGCCCTGGGCGACGAGGCCTTCGATCGCCGCGAGCGGCTGGCCGCCGAGGTCATGGCGGTGGATGCCGGGCGGCTACGCCGGGCCTGGCAGACCCTGCGCCGCGAGCCCCCGGTGGACGTGGCCTTCGATCCCGGCGACGAGCCCAGCGACGTCCTGGCCCTGAGCCGCGACCTCCCCCCCCTGCCGCGCCACGCCGACGAATAGCCAGACACAAAAAACGCCCGGCCCGGGAGCTCTCCCGGGCCGGGCATTTCTGTCAGTGCCACGCCTAGCCGAAGGCCTGGGGCGGCATGATCGCCTCCACATGCATCACCAGCTCCTCGAGGATCTGTCGCTGACGCTCCTCCAGGCTGAGCTGATTGAGCCGCTCGATCTCCCGGGCGAAGCCCTGTAGGGTCAGGCCGCCGAGGCGGGCATCGTTCATGCGATTCCAGCGGTAGGCCTCCCACTGGGCCTGCTCCTCGCTGGTCAGGGTCTCCGGATAGCTGCGCGCCCGATAGCGGAACAGCATCTCCTCCAGCCGTGGGTCCTGGAAGGCGAAGCGCGCCTCCACCAGGTCCCAGGGGTCGCTATCCCGCACTCGCTGCATCTGCTGGCGATCGGCGGGGGAGAAGAAGCCCCCGGAGTAGAGCATCAGGTCGGGGTCCCGGGGCCCCTCCGGCGGCGCCTCGGCGAACACCTGGGCCGCCTTGCGGGCCGCCTCCGGGGCCTCGTGGAGGCGCTTCCAGTGACGCCGACAGGCCGCCAGATCGAGGCCCATGCGCGCGACGATCTCGCCATACTCGCCGGACTGGGGCCCGCTGACGTCCTTGAGGAAGCTCACCGGCATGATCACCGGGCTGCGATTGATATGGATCACCTTGAGGGGCACCCGCACGGTGCCCTCGGCCAGCTCGTCGGCGGCCACGAAGACCCGCTCGCGGATCGCCTCCGGACTCAGCGTCAGCAGCGGCTCCGGGTCTTCCGCCAGGTCATAGACGATCACCCCATTGGGGTTGCTGGGGTGCTCGGCCAGGGGCATCACCAGGGCGGCGCAGGCGCGGCTGGCCGGGTAGCGCTGGGAGATATGCAGCAGCGGCTTGCGGGACGCCAGGTCGAGGCGGCGCGCCACCTCGCGCTTACTGCGCAACCCCAGCAGGTAGTCGAAGAGTCGCGCATTGCACTCCCGCAGCCGCCGGGCCAGGGCGATGGTGGCGCGCACATCCACCAGGGCATCATGGGCACCGGCATGCTCGATGCCGTTGGCGGCGGTCAGGTCCTCCAGGCGGAAGCTGGGGGCCCCGTCCTCGCGCTTCGGCCACTCGATCCCCTCCGGGCGCAGGGCGTGGAAGGCGCGCACCACATCGATCAGGTCCCAGCGCGAGTTGCCGTTCTGCCACTCCCGGGCATAGGGATCGATCAGATTGCGATAGAAGAGGTGCCGGCTCACCTCGTCGTCGAAGCGCAGGCTGTTGTACCCCACCGCACAGGTGCCCGGCTCGCTCATGGCGGCATTGACCCGGCCGGCGAACTCCGCCTCCGGCAGGCCGCGGCGACGCGCCGCCTGGGGGGTGATACCGGTGATCAGGCAGGCCTGGGGGTGGGGCAGGTAATCGTCCGCCGGCTTGCAGTAGAGGGTCAGGGGCTCGCCGATCTCGTTGAGCTCGGCATCGGTGCGGATGGCGGCAAACTGGGAGGGGCGATCCAGGCGCGGATCGGCCCCGAAGGTCTCGTAGTCATGCCAAAGAAAGGTGCGCGGTGCGGCGTCGGACTGCGCCATTGACGATCTCCAGACAGGGCCGTAAGTGGGCCCAGCCTAGCATAGACCCCCGCCGGGCTCAGCCCATGACCCGCTGGCAACGGAGCGATGGCCGTCACCGACGATGACTAGCCCTTGGGCAGGGTCACGTTGAGCTCGAGCACCGAGCAGTCGTCATCTTTATCCAGGCTGATGCTCACGGCATCCCGGTCGACCTTGACGTAGCGGCGAATCACCTCCAGCAGTTCCCGCTCCAGCATCGGCATATAGTCCGGCTGGTCGCGCTGGCTACGCTGATGGGCCACGATAATCTGTAGCCGTTCCTTGGCGACCGAGGCGCTCTTCTTGCGTTCACCACGGAAAAAATCCAGGAGTTTCAACGGCGACCTCCTCCGAACATGCGGCTCAACAGGCCCTTCTTCTGAATTTCATGGAAGCGCAGCGAAACCTCTTCGCCGAGCAACCGAGAAACCGTATCGGCATAGGCCAGGCCGGCGTCGCTCTTCTGATCGTGAACCACCGGGATCCCCTGGTTGGAGGCCCGCAGCACCGCCTCGGACTCGGGAATCAGGCCGATCAGGTCGATGGCCAGGATCTCGCGAATGTCCTCCAGGGTGAGCATATCGCCATGATCGACCCGCTCCGGATTGTAGCGGGTGATCAGCAGGTGCTCCTTGACCGGGTCCTCGCCCCGCTCGGCGCGGCGCGTCTTGGCCGCCAGCAGGCCGAGGATGCGATCCGAATCGCGCACCGAGGAGACCTCGGGGTTGGTGACCACAATCGCCTCGTCGGCGAAGTACATGGCCAGTTGTGCGCCCCGCTCGATGCCCGCCGGGGAGTCGCAGAGGATGTAATCGAAATCACTGGAGAGGGTCTCCAGCACCTTCTCCACCCCTTCCGAGGTCAGGGCATCCTTGTCGCGGGTCTGGGAGGCCGGCAGGATATGCAGACTGTCGACCCGCTTGTCACGGATCAGTGCCTGCGCCAGGCCCGCCTCGCCCTGGATCACATTGACCAGGTCGTAGACCACACGCCGCTCGCAGCCCATGATCAGATCGAGATTACGCAGCCCCACATCGAAATCGATCACTACCGTTTTCTTGCCTCGCAGGGCCAGGCCGGTGGCAATGGCCGCGGCGCTGGTGGTCTTGCCGACCCCGCCCTTGCCTGAGGTCACTACAATGATCTTGGCCAAGTTACGCTTCCTGTTGCAGATTGGGTTCCCGATCGGCTCGCGCCCCCTCGGACGTGTCAGTCCAGGGCCGCGATCGCCAGTTGATCATCGCTGAGATGCACTTCCACGGCGCCCCCCAGCAGGCGCGGATCGACGTCCTCCAGGCGCTTGTAGTTGCCCGCCACCGAGAGCAGTTCGGCATGCAGCTCGCGGCAATAGATCCCCGTCGCGACATTACCATGAATGCCCGCCAGGGCACGGCCGCGCAGGGCGCCATAGACATGCACGCTGCCGGCGGCCAGCACCTCGGCACCGGCATTGACGGCGCCGATCACCACCAGGTCCCCCTCGGGGGCACTGACCTGTTGCCCCGAGCGAACCGTGCCACGATAGATGCGCGCCGCCGGGACGGCCGCGGGCTCCGCCACCGCGGCGCTCGAGGGGGCGGAGCCCGCGGCGTCGCCGACGGGGACGCTCTCCAGCGACCGGGGGCGCGCGTCCTGGGGCGGAAACCAGCCCAGCCCCAGGGCCCAGGCCGACTGCTTGACCGGATCGCTACCGCCGCGCACCGCCACCGGCAGCAACTTGTGCGCCCGGCACACCGCGCAGATGCGCTCCAGGGCCAGGTGCGGTTCGTCGAGGCGCTCGACGCTGAGCACCACCGGGGTATGCTGGAAAAAGGCCGGAGACTGGCTGAGCTTGCCCGCCAGCTGCTCGCGAATGCGTTCGGGGTCGGCACTGGTCAACTCCATGACCGTCATGGGCAGCAGCCCCCCCTTGAAGGAAAAGGCCAGACTGGCCCGATCCGCCTTCAGACTCATCGCCGGACTCCGCATCGGATATTGGAAGTAAAGCTAAGCGAGTGCGCCGACTCCTGCAACCGATGTTCTTCACGCAGGCCGCCCGGGAGGCGCCAAACCGTTGGCATAACGAGACTTTCGCGGGAACACGGCGCATGCTTAGATTAGTGATATCGACCCTTGACGCGTCGCGGCCCCGAGCCGCGGCCGATTCGCCCAGGAACCCCTTTCATCATGGCAGGATGGATCGCTTCGGGTTGGCTGCGCCGCTGGCTGGCGCCACGCTGGCAGCACCCCGACCCGGAAATACGCCGCCAGGCCGCCTTCAGGCTGACGCCCGGCAAGCCCACCGATCACCGAGCGCTGGAGCGGCTCGCCAGGGATCGCGATGCCGGCGTTCGTCAGATGGCCCTGTCGCGGCTGACCGACCCTCGCCCCCTGCTCGCCTGGCTGGACACCGACTCGAGCAGCCCGGAGCTGCGACGCCGCCTGGGCGAGCTGCTCTGCGGCCGCGATGGCGACTTGCCGCTGACCGAGCGCCTGCCCCTGGTCGCCGACCTCGAGGACGCCGACCTGCTCGAGGCCCTGGCCTTCGAGGGCGATAATCAGCAGCTACGCCTGGCCGCCCTGGCGCGGCTCGATGACGAATCACGACTGATTCGCCAGGCCTGCGACAACGGCATCGCCGGGGTGCGCCGTGCCGCCGCCGAGCGGGTGACCAGCGAGGCCGGCCTGACGCGCCTGGCCCGGGAGGCCAAGCGCGACAAGCAGGTCGCTCGCCGGGCCCGCAAGGCACTGGCCGCGCGCCGCGCCGATGCCGCCCAGGCTCGCCGGGCCCAGGCCGAGCGCGAACGCCTGCTGCACGCCCTGGAGCAGCAGGCCCAGGCCCCCTGGGAGCCCCTGTATGCCGGGCGCTTTCGCCACCTGCAACGGGAGTGGGAATCGCTGCAAGCCCCCTCCACTCCGGCTCAGGAGGCGCGCTACCAGGAGGCCTGCCTGCGTTGCCGCAAGACCCTCAGCGACCATGAGGCCCACCATCAGGCTCATCAGGCCGCCAGCCAGCGTCAGGCCGATGCCGACCAGACCCGCCAGGCACTGGTCGAAGCCCTGGAGGAGAGCCTCACGGCCCTGCAGTGCAGCGAGCTGATCACGGCCCAGGACATCGATAGCCTGCGCTCCCAGAAGCGCCTGCTGGCCAGCCGCTGGCAAGCACTCTCGGATCAGCATGCCCCGGATGCCACCCTGCGCCGGCGCTATGACCAGGTGCTGGCCGGCTATGACGCCATCAGCCAGGCCTGGGAGAGCCTCCAGCCTCGCGCCGAGGCCCTGGAGCAGGCCCTGGCGACGCGCGATGCCGCCGCGCTGGCCCGCGCCCTGGACGACTGCGCCTGGCCCGAGCGACTGCCACCCACGCCCCTGTTGAAACGCGCCCGCGCCGCCCTGACCCAGGCCGAAGAGACCCAAGCCGGCCAGCGCCCCTCGGTGGCCTGGCTCGACAAGGAGCTGGATGAGCTCCAGCAACTGCTGGAACGAGGGGCCTTCAAGGGCGCCAGCCGCCTGCACCAGAGCCTGCGCCAGCACCTAGAGGGAGTATCGGGAGAGGCCTATGCGGCGCCCCTGGCCCGCTTCAGGCGCCTCGCCGCCCAGCTCGCGGAGCTACGTGACTGGCGCGGCTTCGTGGCCGGCCCCAAGCGCGATCAGCTCTGCCAGGCCATCGAGGCCCTGGCCGACGACACCCAGCTCGGTGATCGCGAGCTGGATCACCAGCACCGCCGGCTGATCAAGGAGTGGAAGGAACTGGGCAGCGCCGCCGCCACCCGGGAGCTCGCCGAGCGCTTCCGCGGCGCCTCGGATCGAATCCATGCACGCCTCGGCCCCTGGAAGGCCGCCCGCCAGGCCGAGCGACAGCATAATCTGGAGGCGCGGGAGGCGCTCTGCGAGCAACTCGAGGCCCTGCTGGCCCACCCGGATCCCGCCGCCGACCCGGACGCCCTGCGCGAGATCCGCGATCGCGCCCGGGAACAGTGGCTCCAGCATTCGCCGGTGCCCCGGGAGCAGGCGGAACGCGTCGGGCGACGCTTCGGGCGCATCCGCCATGAGCTGCAGGGGCTGATCGATCACCGCGCCCAGGAGATCGCCAGCGCCAAGCGCGAGCTGATCGAGAGCGCCCGTCATTTGCTCGGCGACGGCGCCCCCATCGACCGCCGCACCGCCGAAGCCAAACGCCTGCAACAGCGCTGGCGCGCCCTGGGTCGCGCCCCCAAGGGCGAGGAGCAGATGCTGTGGCGAGAATTTCGCGGCCTCTGCGACCAGCTCTTCGCCCATCGAGAGGCGGAACGGGACGATCGCGCTCGCCGTAGTCAGGCGCGCCTGGAGGCCATGCAGGCCCTGATCGACCGCCTCGATGCCTGGCAACCCCAGACCAGCGAGGATACCGCGGCCCTCGACCGAGCCATCGCCGAGGCCGAAACCCTGGAACCCCTGCCCTCGGGGCGCCGCAGCGAAGGCATGCGCCGGCGCTGGAGCGGCATCGTTCGAGCCCGCCGCGAGCGCCTGCTGCGCCTGGCGGTCAGCGAGGAAGTGGCCCGCTGGCAGGCCCTGCGCCCCCTGCTGGAAGCGCACCTGACGGCGGATGCCGAGGCCCTGGGCGGCGGCTCGGCGGCCGAGGTGCCCGATCCGGGCACCCTGGAAGGTGACATGCATCGGGCTCACGAGCGACGCAACGCCGCCCGGCGCCACCGCGCCACACCCCAGGACGTGGAAGAGCAGCTGATCCGACTGCGGGTCCACCTGGCGCTGCTGGCCGGCGAGCCGGTGGGGCAACAGGATGAGCCGCTGCGCCTGGCCATCCAGGTGGAACGCCTCAACGAGGGACTGGGCCGCGAACTCTCCCGGGCCGAAGAGATTCACGGCCTGCTTCGCGAACTACTGGCCACCGGCCCGGTTCCCGCCGCGCTCTGGGAGCGGGAAGTCCAGGAGCTGGATACCCTGCTGGCCCGCCTGCTGCACCTGCCGCCGCCCTGACACGGCGCCCCAACGCAAGACGCGAGGCCTGGGCCTCGCGTCTTGTCGCCCCCTGGGGGGCGGGAATCAGCCCATAAACTGGCCGCCGTTGATATCCAGGTTGGCCCCGGTGATAAAGCCCGACTCCTTGCCGGCCAGGAAAACCACCGCCCGGGCGATCTCCTTGGGGGTGCCGAAACGCTTGACCGGAATCCCCTCGCGGATGCCCTCGCGGATCTCCTCGGGAATCTTCATGATCATGTCGGTGGCCACATAGCCCGGCGACAGGGTATTGACGGTCACTCCCTTGCTGGCGGTCTCCTGGGCCAGGGACATGGTCAGGCCATGCATCCCCGCCTTGGCCGCCGCATAGTTGACCTGGCCGAACTGCCCCTTGCGGCCATTGATCGAGGAAATGTTGACGATGCGCCCGTAGCCCTGCGCCAGCATCCCCGAGATCACGCTGCGGCAGGTGTTGAAGACGCTGTTGAGGTTGGTATCGATGACCTCGTGCCACTGCTCCGGGGTCATCTTCTTCAGGGTGCCGTCCCGGGTGATTCCGGCGCAGTTGACCAGCACGCTGACGGGACCATGCTGCTCACGGATCTCGTTGATCCCCGCCTCGCAGGAGGCGTAGTCCACCAGATCGATACCCGACAGGACGATATTATCGAAGCCCTCGGCCTGCTGCTGGGCCAGCCAGCCCTTGGCCTTCTCGGCATTATGATATCCCGCTACCACCCGATAGCCCTCCTTGGCCAAGGCGCGACAGATAGCGGTGCCAATACCACCGGTACCCCCGGTGACCCAAGCGACGGGTGCTGTATCGGTCATAGAGTAACTCCCTTGTTAGTGGCCCTGAATGACGACGTGGTGCCCTTGGGGCAAACCCAGTGTCGTCGACCCGCGAGTCAAGTTGATGACTGCTCGGCCAGTATGTAATGCCGCAGTGCAACAAGACGAGCGTTTCATTGCACACTCGCCGTCAACGCTTGACGTACGTCATAAAATCCGTATAGTGTGCATCACGTTGATGCGGGGTGGAGCAGTCTGGTAGCTCGTCGGGCTCATAACCCGAAGGTCATCGGTTCAAATCCGGTCCCCGCTACCAAACATAGAAGAAGGCCGATTCCTTAGGGAGTCGGCCTTTTTCGTTGCCGAACCGATGACGGTCATCGGTTCGCTCTGGTTTCAAGATCAGCGGTCCCCGCTACCAATTTAGAAAAGGCAGTTACCTAACAAGGTGACTGCCTTTTTGCTTTGCGAGAAAGCATCGGGCTCGACTCTTCACCACCCCGGGAAGGTCACCGACTCGCTCTGGTTTCAAGATCAGCGGTCCCCGCTACCAAACATAGAGAAAGGCCAGTTCCTTAGGGAGTCGTGCTGGCGTTTCTATCGACCGCCCCTGTCGATCGCTTGAGGCAAGCCTTGAATCCGGCCGTCGTCACCCGCATCTTGTGAGGAAACCCGAGCTTTACAAGGCAGACCCCATGCAGATCGTCGACCCGCGCAGCGGTGCCCCCCTGACCTCCGAGCCGCAAGCGTCCAGCCCGCAATCCCAGGCCGACCCCAGCGCCTATATCGTCGATATCGACATGAGCAACTTCCAGCAGGTGGTGCTGGAAGGCTCGATGCAGACCCCGGTACTGCTGGACTGCTGGGCCCCCTGGTGCGAGCCCTGCAAGAACCTGATGCCGGTGCTCGAGAAGCTGGCCCGGGAGTATCAGGGCGCCTTCGTGCTGGCCAAGCTGAATATCGACGAGAATCAGGAGATCGCCGCCCAGCTGGGGATCCGCTCGGTGCCGGACGTCAAGCTGATCCTCCAGGGCCAGCTCTACGATCAGTTCCAGGGCGCCCTGCCGGAGGGGCAGATCCGCGAATGGCTGGGGCAGTACCTGCAACCCCCGGCGGAGGCGCCGGCCAGCCCCGAGGAGCAGGCCAGGGCGGCCCTGGAGGCCGGCGACGCGGCCGGCGCCCGCGCCCTCTACGAGCAACTGGTCCAGCAGCATCCCGAGCATCACGACTACCAGATCGACCTGGCCGGCTCCCTGCTCGCCGAGGGCCGCGCCGAGGATGCCAGGGCCCTGCTCGACAACCTGCCCCCGGAGCACCGCGATGCCCCCAAGGCCCGTGGCGTGCGCGCCAGCCTGGAGTTTCGCCAGGAGGCCCCCGACGACCAGGCCCTCGCCGCCCTCGGCGACCGGGACGACAGCGAGGCCCAGTTCCAGCGCGCCCTGCGCCGGGTCGCCGATGGCGACTATGAGACCGGCCTGGAGGCCCTGCTGACGCTGATGAAACAGGACCGCGCCTATGGCGATGATGCGGCCCGCCAGACCCTGCTGCGGGTCTTCGATGCCCTGGGGGCGGATCACCCGCTCACCGTCACCTATCGTCGCAAGCTCTTCGCCCTGCTTTACTGAACCCTGCACCACGGCCGCCCTCAGGCGGCCGTCGGCTATCTCAGCAGGGTGTCGAGGCGCTCGATGGCCTGGGTCAGCTGCGTCGGCGTGGTGCCGAAGTTGAGCCTGACGAACCCGGGCCAGCCGAAGTCGGCGCCGTCGGAGAGCGCCACCCCGGCGCCGTCCAGCAGCGCCTGCTGGGGCGATTCGCCGAGGCCCGCCTGGCGCATGTCGAGCCAGGCCAGGTAGGTGGACTCGGGGGGCGTCATCGACACCCCGGGCCATTCGGCCACCGCTTCCGCCAGGCGCCGACGGTTATCACGCAGCACCGCCAGCAGCGCCTGTCGCCAGGGCTCGCCCTGGGCGTAGGCCGCCTCCGCCGCCACCATCCCCAGCACGTTCATGTCCGGCTGCAGGCCCCGGCAGCGCGCCACGAAGCGCCGCCGCAGCTCGGCATCGGGGATCACCGCACAGGCGGTGGTCAGCCCCGCCAGGTTGAAGGTCTTGGAGGGCGCCCATAGCGTCACGATCCGCGCCGCCAGCTCGGGATAGGCCGCCGCCAGAGGCCGGTGTCGGGCGCCCTCCTCCAGCAGCAGGTCACAATGCAGCTCGTCGGAGGCCACCAGCAGATCGTGGCGCTCCACCAGCGCCGCCAACCCCGCCAGCTCCTCGTCACGCCAGACCCGGCCGGAGGGGTTATGCGGATGACACCACAGCAGCAGCCGCGTCTGCGGGGTGATCGCCGCCTCCAGGGCCGCCAGGTCGAGGCGCCAGGGCTCGCCGGGGGCCGCCGGCTCGGCGAGCCGCGCCTGCTGGGCCAGCCGCCCACTGCGCTCGGCCACCTTGAGAAAGGGCGGATAGATGGGGGTGACGGTCAGGATCCCCTCGCCGGGCTCGGTCAGCGCCATGGCCGCCAGTTGCAGGGCCGGCACCACCCCCGGCAGCCAGTGCTGCCAGTCGGGGTGAATGGTCCAGCCATAGTGCTCGGCACTCCAGTCGCAGAGGGCCCGGCGCAGGCCATCGGGCACCTGCCCGTAGCCGAAGACGCCATGGGCGACCCGCGCCTGGAGGGCCTCGACCACCGCCGGCGGCGAGGCGAAATCCATATCGGCCACCCAGAGCGGCAGCACCGACTCCCCGTAGCGATGCCATTTTTGGGAGGGCCAATCGGACGGCCCGGCGTCGATACCCCGGGCGTCGGGATGCCGTCGCTCGATGGGCGTGGCAAAATCGAAGGCCATGTCTGCTCCTCGTCAGTTGATTGCTGGCGCCATTGCACCACTTATCAGGGTTTGACCATGCAGGAAAGTCCCTTCTACGCCAAGGTTCGTCAAGGCCTCCCCGCCCTGATCGACCAGTGGCGACACCTGGGCCAGGGCGATCCCCAGCGCCTGGCCCTGATCCTCGCCGAGACGGCGCGGGTCGCCAAGCTCGGCGAGCCGGAAGCCACCCCCAGCGCCGAGGAGCTGGCCGCCTGGAGTCGCGTCGAGGCCGCCGAGCGGGTGCCCCTCTGGGCCGCCAAGACGGCCACCTTCCTGCTGGTGCAGATGCCGGCCCGCCCCACCCCGGAGAGTTTCGACGAGGCTTGCGCCTGGGCCTACTGCTGGCTGCGCAACCGCGACTTCGCAGACTTCGACGCCGCCCTGGCGGCGCTGCCGGCTCACCTGCAGGAACCCCTGGCGCAGGCTCTGAAGGCGGCCTGGACCGATCGCCAGGGGCTGCGACTCATCTGACCGCGGCGCCCCCCCTTCTCCGGATGTCGACTTGACCTAGCGTTTGCTCGGGTTAATGCTGACCCCTTTGCCAGCGAGGATCCTCCATGTTCACCACCCAGCTCACCCCAGCCTTCACCGATACCGACGCCCTGGGGCATATCAACAACACCCGGCTGCCGGTGTGGTTCGAGCAGGCGCGCACCGACCTCTTTCGTCTCTTTACGCCGGACCTGGATCCGCGCAAGTGGCGCCTGATCCTCGCCAAGCTGGAGGTGGAGTACCTGGCCGAACTCTTCTATGGCCAGCCGGTGACGATTCGCACCTACCTGACGCGGCTGGGCAACAGCTCCCTGACCGTGACCCAGGAGGCCTGGCAGGAGGGGCGCCTGGGGGCCCGCGGTCATACCGTCATGGTCCACTATGACCACGCCGCCAAGTGCTCACTGCCCATCGAGGGCGAGTTGCGCCAGCGCCTGGAGGCGCATCTGCGTGACGTCGCCGCCGAGGCCACCCCGTGACCCCGGCCATCCGCGCCCTGGAGCGGGCCGGCGCGCCCCATCGGGTGTTGAGCTACGCCCATGACCCGCGCGCCCCCGCCTATGGCCTGGAGGCCGCCGAGGCCCTGGACCTCGCCCCCGAGACGGTGTTCAAGACGCTGGTGGCCAAGCTCGATGATGGTCGCCTGGCGGTGGCCCTGGTGGCGGTGACCGATCAGCTCGACCTCAAGGCCCTGGCCCGGGCCGCCGGCGCCAAGAAGGCTCAGATGGCGGAACCCGAGGCGGCCCAGCGAGCCACCGGCTATGTGGTCGGCGGCATCAGTCCGCTGGGGCAGAAGAAGCGCCTGCCGACCTTTATCGATCGCCGTGCCGAGGCGCTGTCGACGCTGCATATCAGCGCCGGCAAGCGGGGCCTGGAAGTGGCCCTGGCCCCGGCCGACCTGGCTCGCCTCTGCGCCGGACGCTTCGCCGACCTGGCACGGGCGTGAGCCTTTCCCGCCCGACCGTTGTCTCAGGCCTATCCCCCGCGACAGGAGGCCGTCATGGCGATCCGCTACAACCTGTGGCTCGACCCCGACAATACCGCGACCCATCGCGCCGTGGAGGCGGATCTCGAGCGCTACTTCGTGGAACGATTCGCCGACTACCCGCATATCCGGTTGTTCGGGGCCGACCCTTACGATTATGATGCTCCCTTCAACCGCCTCTACGATGCGCTGATGGCTCGGGCCCTCGACTACTGTGAACGGCAGTGGTGCTATGTGCCCACGCCGGCCCAGCTCAATCAAGCCTTCTTCCGTGCCGTGGGGCGCTCGAACAAGTTTCTGCGAGACCCCCAAGATGGTGATCCCCACCGATCAGATTCCCGATGAGCGTCAACTGGCGATCATCACCGAGCAGCTCGGCCGTGCCCCGCGAGGCATTCAGGCCGTGGTCGCTACCGATGGCGAAGGCACCCCCCTGGTGCTGCGCATGCACTCCCTGGTCGACGGCAAGCCCTTCCCGACCCTCTTCTGGCTCTGCTCCGAGCGCCTCAAGGTGGAGCTGTCGCATATCGAGGCCGCCGGGGTGATCAAGCGCCTGGAGGCCCGCCTCAAGGAAGATCCCGACTTCCTGGCCGCCTACCACCGCAGCCACGAGGACTATGTGGCCCGTCGCTGGGCCTCCATGAGCCCGACCCAGCAGGCCGAGGCAGAGCGCCTGGGCTATGCGGAGCTGCTGCGCCACCGCGGCATCGGCGGCATCGCCAACTGGGACCAGGTGCGCTGCCTGCATACCCAGTACGCCCACCACCTGGGTGGCGACAATATCATCGGCCAGTGGCTGGACGCCGAGTATGGCGTCGCCGACTGCCTGCCCTGATCCCCCCTCCCCCTGACACCCTTCTGAAGGAGATATTCCCCATGTATTTCGATACCCATGTGGTCGCCAGCCTGGCCCTGATCGGCAGCATGTTCGTCATCAGCGGCGTCGGCATCAAGCTGCTGCGTGACGCCATGCGTCGCGATGCCGGCCGCAGCAGCCGCTAAGCGCGACCGAGGCACGACCCGGGAAGGGGCACCGCCGGGTGCCCCTTCCGCGTTTGGGGAGACGATTCAGGATATGGCGGCCGGACGCCGCTCCACGACGAGCAAGGAGTGATGCATGGCAAGTATCTGTGTCTATCTGGGCTCGCGGGATGGCGAGGACCCCCGCCACCGCGAGGCCACCGAGGCCCTGGGGCGACTGATCGCCCGGCGTGGCCATCGCCTGGTCTATGGCGGCGCCCGGGTCGGCCTGATGGGGCGCCTCGCCAATGCCGCCCTGGCGGCGGGCGGTCAGGTGATCGGCGTAATGCCCCGCCACCTGGTGGCTCGGGAGCAGGCGCACCAGGGGCTCAGCGAGCTGATTCGGGTCACCGACATGCACGAGCGCAAGGCCACCATGGCCGCCCATGCGGACGCCTTTATCGCCCTGCCCGGCGGCATCGGCACCCTGGAGGAGCTGTTCGAGATCTGGACCTGGCACTACCTGGGACTCCACGACAAGCCCCTGGGGGTGCTCGACAGCGGCGGCTTCTACACGCCCCTGCTGGACTTCATGGACGGTACCGTCGCGGCGGGCTTCCTGGATCAACGCACCCGGGATCGGCTGCTCGCCGCGACCACGCCCCAGGCGTTGCTCGACGCCCTGGAGGCCCGCCTGGCGGGCTGAATGGCGATCGCTCAGTCGGCGGTGCTGCCTTGTGCCAAGGCCCGGGTGCGCGCATAGGTCTGCTGCAGCAGGCGGGCATCGTCGCCGGCGCGGTGCCGATGAATACCCAACTCCACCACCAGGGCCTCCTTGGTCACCTTCCAGAGCGCCTGCTGCCGTTCGTCGAGCAGGCGGCGTAGCGCCTCCAGGCGAAAACGCGGCAGCACCCCGGCGTGATGAAAGAGCAGCGACAGCCAGGTGTTGTCGTACCCCCAGCTGTCGCTGTAGGCCACTCCCACCTGGGCCAGCTCATCATTGAGCCAGCGCGCCACCTCATCCACCGGGTGTCCCTCGCGGGCCAGACGCGCCCGGGAGATGCCATGCAGCAGCTCGGCCTTGGGATCCCAGTGCACCCACTCCGCCAGGGGCTGGATCAGGAAGGCGCAGCTGCTGCCGTCGGCCCGCGCGATGCCCACCTCGATGGGGTAGCTACCGCGCCCGAACCCGGACGCCTCGATATCCAGCAGTGTCGGCAGCGTCACTCGGGCATCCTCTGGTTAACAAGGGGCGGCCGGGGTCATGGTGACCCCGGGATCATTCCAGCCTACTGGGTTAGCGGCGCCGGGTCGAATTCAGTGGCGTGAGGCGGGGGCGTCGGGCAGGTCGGGGGGCGACCAGAGGGCAGGCTCCAGCTGACGATCGGCCAGGGATTGCCAGTAGGCGGCCTGTTCGGCATCCACCGCCAGGCCGAGCTCTCCCCGGCAATAGGCCTTGGCCAGGCGCTCGGCGGCCAGGGGATGGCCCGCCTCGCCGGCCCGGGCATACCAGGTCACGGCATGGTCATCGCGACGCGGGTACTGGGCGCAGCCATGCTCATAGATAGCGGCCAGCTGATACTGGGCGCGGACATCGCCACCCTGCGCCGCCTCGAGGACATAGCGCGCACCGCGGGCCTTGTCCTGGGGCGAGACGCCGCGGTGAAAGAGCATATGGCCGTAGAGAGACAGGGCGCCGGGATGACCGGCATCGGCGCAGCGCTGGAACAGATGCATGGTCAGTCGCTGGGTACGCGGCGAACGCGGCAACCAGCGCAGATGAAAGAGCTGCTCCGCCAGTCGATATTCAAGGCGCGTGAACAGTGAAGATGCCTGCGGCATGGCAAACAACCTTGCATTCCTGAGTAGCGAAGAGATGGGCCGGCTCCTGATACAGCATAGGCCCAAGCGTCACTGCATCGCCAAAACCCGCTGTTCTGGCGAATGGGCCGCAAGCATACGCCCCTCACCGGGGCGACTCAACCCTCGGCGGGGCGGCCTTCGGCCGCATCGGGTTTGCCGCCGCCCCGGGGCCTGGCTACCATGCCCTAAATTATCGCGAGATCAGGAGTGGATCCATGCAGACCCGACCGCTTGGCGACACCGGAATCGAGGTCAGTCGCCTATGCCTGGGCACCATGACCTTCGGTGAGCAGAACAGCGAAGCCGAGGCCCACGAGCAGCTCGACCGGGCGGTGGCCTTCGGTATCAATTTCATCGATACCGCCGAGATGTACCCGGTGCCGCCCCGCGCCGAGACCCAGGGGCGCACCGAGACCTACATCGGCAACTGGCTCAAGGCCCGCGGCTCCCGGGACGACGTGATCATCGCCAGCAAGATCGCCGGCCCCGGCATGGACTACCTGCGGGGCGGCTCGCGGCTGACCCGGGCGCAGATCCACCAGGCGGTGGAGACCAGCCTGCGGCGCCTGCAGACCGATTATCTCGACCTCTACCAGCTGCATTGGCCCGATCGCTACACCAATTTCTTCGGCCGCATGGGCTACGAGCACAAGGAGGAGGAGGTCAGCACGCCCCTGGAGGAGAGCCTCTCGGCCCTCCAGGAACTGGTAGAGAGCGGCAAGGTTCGCGCCATCGGCCTCTCCAACGAGACGCCCTGGGGGCTGATGCAGAGCCTGCGCCTGGCGGAGCGCCTCGGCCTGCCCAAGGTGGCCAGCATCCAGAACCCCTACAACCTGCTCAATCGCACCTTCGAGATCGGCCTCGCCGAGATCGCCCATCGCGAGAACGTCGGCCTGCTGGCCTATTCGCCGCTGGCCTTCGGGGTGCTCTCCGGCAAGTACCTGGATGGCCAATGGCCCCCCGGCGCGCGCCTGACCCTCTTCGAGCGCTTCCAGCGCTACAACTCCCAGAGCGCCATGGAGGCGACTCGGGCCTATGTGGAGATCGCCCGGGAACACGACCTGGACCCGGCGCAGATGGCCCTGGCCTTCGTCAATTCCCGCTCCTTCCTGACCAGTAATATCATCGGCGCGACCACCATGGAGCAGCTGGAGAGCAACCTGGCCAGCGAGTCCCTGAAGCTCGAGCCCGCCGTACTGGAAGCCATCGAGGCGGTCCATCGGCGACAGCCCAACCCCTGCCCCTGAGGCCGCGCCCCCGGGGCTATCGCCTCGATAGCCCCGGGGGGAGACAGCGCCTGATATACTCGACACTCTCTTCATCAGGACCCAGGAGCGCCCCATGCTGAGCGTGATCTCGCCCGCCAAGACGCTGGACTTCGAGACCCCGGCCACCACGGCCATCCACACCCAGCCGGACTATCTGGAGCGCAGTCAGGCACTGATCGAGATCCTGCGCGACTACTCCCCGCAGCGCCTCAGCGAGCTGATGGGCATCAGCGACAAGCTGGCCGGGCTCAATGCCGCCCGCTTCGCCGACTGGGCGCCTCCCTTCGGCCCCGAGAATGCCAAGCCCGCCGCCCAGGCCTTCCAGGGCGACGTCTATGTGGGCCTGGAGGCGGCGAGCTTCGACGACGAGGAGAACGCCTTCGCCCAGCGCCATCTGCGGATTCTCTCCGGTCTCTATGGCCTGCTGCGCCCCCTCGACCTGATCCAGCCCTACCGCCTGGAGATGGGCACCAAGCTGGAGAATGCCGCCGGCAAGGACCTCTATGCCTTCTGGAAGCCGCTGCTGACCGCCGAGCTGGACAAGGCGGTGGCCGACAGCGGCACCCCGGTGCTGGTCAACCTGGCCTCCAACGAGTACTTCAAGGCCATCGATACTCGCAAGCTGCGGGCCCGGGTCATCACCCCGGTGTTCAAGGACGAGAAGAACGGCAAGCTGAAGATCATCAGCTTCTATGCCAAGAAGGCCCGCGGCCTGATGGCCGCCTGGATGATTCGTCAGCGCCTGGAGGACCCGGAGCGGCTCAAGGAATTCGACGTGGCCGGCTATCGCTTCGACGCCGAGCTGTCCCAGGGAGACACCCTGGTCTTTACCCGCCCCGAAGCGGCGGCCTGAGGCCCCCTCAGAAGAAACGCAGGGAGCGATCCGAGCGTTCCCGCAGGTAGGCGCGATGAACGGCCTTGAAACGCTCGTCATCGCAGCGATTCAGCCACTCATAGGCCGCCATGTCGGCACTCACCGGGATCGCGCCCATGGCGGTTACCCGCTCGCGAGCCAGCCGCGCCTCTTCCGGGCGCCGGCTGGCGGTGGCCTCCGCCAGCCAGTAGACCTCGTAGCCGGCATCCAGCAGCCCCAGGGCGCTCTGCAGCACGCAGATATGCGCCTCGCTGCCGCAGATCACCACCTGACGCCTGCCGCTCTCGCGCAGCGCCTCGGCGAAGGGCGCCTCGTCATGGGCGCCGAAGTGCGCCTTCTGGAAGATGCGCGCCTCGGGCAGACGCGCCACCAGCCGCGGATCGGAGCCTCCCAGTCCCTGGGGATACTGCTCGGTGATCCACACCGGTACGCTCAGGGCCTGAGCCACCTCGCCCAGCCAGCTCGCCTCCTCCACCGCCTGCTCCCCGCCATGAATCACCGGTAACAGGCGGCTCTGCAGGTCGACGATCAACAACAGGCTTTCCTCAGATTCCAGGCGCATGGTCTCTCTCCGATAATTGGTTCCGCTGCCTCGCGTAGTGGCTAGAATAGAGGGCCCGAGACTTTCTGACACCTCACCATCCTTCAACTCTGGAGATATCCCATGCGCCATCTCTTCGTCATGCTGCTGGTCGGCGTGCTCGGCTTCGGCCTCGCCGTCGACCACGCGGAAGCCCGCCGCCTGGGTGGCGGCGGCAGTATCGGTAGCGTTTCCCGCTCCGCCTCGCCGCCCACCACCGCCAAGGCCACCCAGGGCCAAACACCCAACCAGGCAGCCAACCCCTCGCGTGGCCGCGGCCTGGGCGGCATGCTCGGGGGAATGCTGGCCGGCGGCCTGTTGGCCGCCCTCTTCTTCGGCGGCGCCTTCGACGAGCTTCGGCTGATGGATATCCTGCTGGTCGCCGGTATCGCCTTCCTGCTGTTCCGGCTGCTGGCCCGCCGGCGTATGGCTCCCGCCGCCGCCGGGCCAGCTCAGCAGCGCCCCGAACCTCAGGCCTTCCAGGCCGAGTCCACGCCGGCCCCGGGTAGCCTCGGCGGCCTGGGCAGCGAGCCCGAGTGGTTCGACCGGGAGCGCTTCCTGGGCGGCGCCAAGGAGCACTTCATGACCCTGCAGCGGGCCTGGGACAATAACGACTTCTCTCAGATCCAGGACTATGTCACCCCCGAGCTCTACAACCTGCTGCGCCAGGAGCGCGATCAGCACCCGGCCAACAACCGTACCGAGATCGTGCGCCTGTTCGCCGAGCTGGGCAGCGTCCAGGAGATCGGCAACCAGGCCGAGGCCACGGTGATCTTCCACGGCATCATCGACGAGAACGACGAGCACAACGAGTTCAACGAGACCTGGCACCTGATTCGTGAGCTCCGCGAGGATGCTCCCTGGTACCTCCAGGGTATCGAGCAGAACGCGGGCACCTGAGCCTCCTCACGGCTGGAAACGATCAAGGCCGGGCATCTGCCCGGCCTTGTCGTAGCCCCTTGCCAAGGCCCTGAATCAATACCCGCCGGAGCTCCCCTCGGCGCTCTCCTCAAGGCTTTCTCCCATCTCCTCGATGCTCTCGCCGGTCTCTTCCATGGCCTCATCGATATTCTGTCCCGCCTCTTCCGCCGGCCCCGGATCATCTTCGCAAGCGGCCAGCCCCATCCCCATCATGGCCGCCAGGGCCGCGATCGCCAGATAACGCATCATGCCTGTCATCGTCTCCTCCTGAGATCCCACTGTGGACATTACCGACATTCACCATAGCAGAGCCCTCGATGGACCGAGGGCGGGCCTTTGTATGGGTTTGTAAGCCAGTCACACCCGTGGATACCTTCCATGAAGAGTCTCCCCTGGCACCGGCCGAACGCCCCGAGCCGGCGAGGGTCCCGGCCTACCTAACGGCCAGGCATACGAAAAACCCCGACCATCTGATGATGATCGGGGCTTCTCTGAAGAAGTGCCTGACGATGACCTACTCTCGCATGGGGAGACCCCACACTACCATCGGCGCTGAGCGGTTTCACTGCTGAG
>NZ_BRCY01000038.1:0-30001 GCF_023708045.1 Halomonas sp. NCCP-2165 | reverse complement strand
GGGGCCGGTATCTGCTGGTTTGGCTTCACCAGTACAACTGGCATCGACCGCATGCCAGCCTGGATTACCATCCTCCGGTTAGCCGGCTAGGTCTTTCCGTGAACAACCTGGTGGGTTTACACAACTAGACGCCGGCCAGCGCCTGCACCAGGTAGCCGGTGGGGATCGCCAGGGTCAGGCTCAAAGCCACGCGGACAAACCAGATCACCAACATGCGCCCCACCGAGAGCGGGATGCTGGTGGAGAGGATGCAAGGGATCGAGGCGGAGAAGAACAGCACCGCCGACACCGAGACCACCCCGGCGGCGAAGCGCGCCACGAACTCCGCCTCCGCCATCAGCAGCGCCGGCAGGAACATCTCGGCCAACCCCGAGGCGGCCGCCTGGGCCAGGGCCGGCGCATCGGCCAGCCCCCAGACCGCCACGAAGGGATAGAAGAGCCAGCCCAGCCAGGCGAACAGCGGGGTGTACTTGGCCACCAGCAGGCCGGCCAGGCCCACCGACATGATCGACGGCAGGATGCTGATGGCCATCACCAGTCCCTCCTTGAAGTTGAGCGCCACGCTGCGATGCAGCCCCGGGGCCTGTTCGGCCACCGCCAGGCCGGTCCGCCAGGCGGTAGCCAGGCGCTTGCCGGGCACGGACGCCGGCTCGCCGTCGCGCTTGTCGTCACTCATGCCGGCGAGCGGCGGCAGGCGCACGGTGATGGCGGTGACAACGAAGGTGATCACGAGCGTCAACCAGAAGTAGAGGTTCCACACCCCCATCAGGTCCAGGGTGCGGGCGACGATGATCATAAAGGTGGCCGAGACCGTGGAGAAGCCGGTGGCGATGATCGCCGCCTCCCGGGCCGAGTACTGCCCCGCCTGATAGACCCGGTTGGTGATCAGCAAGCCGATGGAGTAGCTGCCCACGAAGGAGGCCACCGCATCGATGGCACTGCGCCCCGGGGTACGCCAGATGGGCCGCATCACCGGCTGCACCAGCACCCCGATCAGCTCCAGCAGGCCGTAGCTGATCAGCAGCGCCAGGAAGATAGCGCCGATCGGCACGATCAGCCCCACCGGGATCACCAGCTTGTCGAACAAGAAGGGCAGCATGTCCGGCTCGTGGAGGAAGGCCGGCCCCCAGCCGGTCAGCGCCATCAGTGCCGCGGCCACCCCGGCGATCTTCAGCACGGTAAAGATGCGCTCGGTGAGGTTGCGTCGCCAGTAGCCCCTGATCAGCGGGTAGGCGGCCCCGGCCACGATCAGCGCCAGGGCATAGAAGCCGCTGAAGTCTCCCAGCAGGCTCCGCGCCCCACCGACCATATGGTCGAGCAGGATGGTGCTGCGCCCGCCGAGCTCGATGGGCACGAAGAAGATCAGGATACCCAGCAGGCTGGGCACGAAGAGTTTCAGGACGGTGGCGGCGCCGCCGCGTCGCGCGGGAGCCGGGGAGGATGCCTTGGGGGAGTCCATAAGATCGCCTCGCTTGTGATTGTTGGCCCGGGGCCCTGGGTAGCGCGCCTCGGGCAGGGAAGGAGTTGGGGCGGCGTCCATGTCTTGTATATACATTACAATAGACAAACCCTGGCCCGCCCGCTTATCAAAATGCCTTAGACTTTGGTCGAAATGCCAACCTGCCAAGCTGACACCCAGCGACGACAGAAAATATAAATCATTAATAAAAAAGGGCTTATTGGCGGAACTCAGGGTCGATCACCCGCCCAAGGGGCGGCCCGTCTCGGGGGTGACTTGACGCCCTTTTCGGGCTAGGCTAATTGTATATACATAACCCAGCCCAGTGAGGAGGCCGTTATGCCATCCCAAGCCAGTCGTCGCCTGTGGCGCGATATCACCCTCTTCGATGGCCTGCGCACCCTGCCCGCCCCCATGGGGGTGATCGTGGCCGACGGGCGCATCGAGCGGGTGGCGCCGATGAGCGAACTCGATGCCGCGACCCTCGCCGGCTGCGAGACGATGGCCAGCGGCGGCGTCATGACCCCCGGCCTGGTGGACTGCCATACCCACCTGGTCTTCGGCGGCTCCCGGGCCGACGAATTCGAGCAGCGCCTGGAAGGCGTCAGCTACGCGGAGATCGCCCGCCGCGGCGGCGGCATCCTCAGCACCGTCACCGCCACCCGCGAGGCCAGCGAGGAGGCGCTCTTCGCCGCCGCCCGGCCGCGCCTCGAGGCACTGATGGCCGAGGGCGCCACCACGGTGGAGATCAAGTCCGGCTATGGCCTGACGGTCGCCGACGAGCTGAAGATGCTGCGGGTCGCCCGACGCCTGGGCGAGGCCCTGCCGGTGCGGGTGATCACCACCCTGCTCGGCGCCCATGCCCTGCCCCCGGAGTTTGAGGGCGACAGCGACGGCTACATTCGCCTGGTCTGCGAGGAGATGATTCCGGCCGCCGCCGCCGAAGGCCTGGCGGATGCGGTGGATGTGTTCTGCGAGAACATCGCCTTCTCGGTGGCCCAGTGCGAGCGGGTCTTCGCGGCCGCCGAGGCCCACGGCCTGCCCATCAAGGCCCACGCCGAGCAGCTCTCCAACCTGGGGGGCAGCGCCATGGCGGCGCGCCATGGGGCGCTCTCCGCCGACCATATCGAGTACCTGGACGAGGCCGGCGTGGCCGCCCTGAAGCAGGCCGGCAGCGTCGCCGTGCTGCTGCCCGGCGCCTTCCACACCCTGCGCGAGACCAAGCTGCCGCCCATCGAGGCGCTGCGTAACGCCGGCGTGCCCATGGCCGTGGCCACCGACGCCAACCCGGGCAGCTCGCCGATCTTCGATCCGACCCTGATGCTCAACTTCGCCTGCACCCTCTTCCGCCTGACGCCCCAGGAGGCCCTGGCCGGCATGACCGCCCACGGCGCCCGGGCCCTGGGGCTCGCCGACCGCGGCCTCGGGCGTATCGAGGCCGGCGCCCCGGCCGATCTCTGCCTGTGGCGCGTCGAGACCCCGGCGGCCCTGGCCTATGCGGTGCAACCCGGCCGCCTGCAGCAGCGGGTCGTTAACGGCGAGGTGACCCATGGCTGATCACCCCATCGCCTTGGCTGCCCCCGGGGTAGCCCCGTCCACCAGGAGCGAGACATGAATTCCAGCTATCTCGATACCATCGATATGTCCCCCTGGGCCGGCCGCGAGGATCCCGAGGCGGACAGCCTGCGCTGGCACCAGGTGATCGAACCCCTCAAGGCCGGCGCCGCCCCGGGCGTGGCCCTGGTGGGCTTCGCCTGTGACGCCGGCGTGGCCCGCAATCGGGGACGCATCGGCGCCGCCAAGGGCCCCCGGGCCCTGCGCCGGGCGCTGGCGCCGCTGGCCTGGCACCGCCAGGCCCCCGCCCATGATGCCGGCGATATCGCCTGCCATGGCGATGACGACATGGAAGCCGCCCAGGCACGCCTGGGCGGGCGGGTCGCCGAGCTGCTGGGCCAGGGTCACCTGCCCATCGTGCTGGGCGGCGGCCACGAGGTGGCCTTCGGCAGCTGGTCGGGCCTGGCCCGCCACCTGGACACCGGCGATGGCCCGGCGCCGACGGTCGGCATCATCAACTTCGATGCCCACTTCGACCTGCGCGACCCGGCCCATGTGCGCTCCTCCGGCACCCCCTTCGCCCAGATCGCCGACGCCTGCGAGGCCCGCGGCTGGCCCTTCCGCTATGCCTGCCTGGGCGTCAGCCGGGCCGCCAACACCCGGGCGCTGTTCAGCCGCGCCGCCGAACTCGGCGTGCTGGTCCGCGAGGACCACGAGATCACCCCGGCTCGCCTGGACAGCCTCGGCGATGAGCTGGATGCCTTTATCGGCCAATGCGACCTGGTCTACCTGACCCTCGATATCGACGTGCTGCCGGCCTGCGAGGCCCCCGGCGTCAGCGCCCCCGCCGCCCACGGCGTGCCGCTGGCCCTGCTCGAGCCGCTGCTCACCCGGGTCCGCGACAGCGGCAAGCTGGCGCTGGTCGACCTGGCCGAGCTCAACCCCGACGTCGATATCGACCAGCGCACCGCCCGGGCGGCGGCGCGGCTGATTCACCACCTGACGCTCTGATCGACACGACACCGAGCCACCCAACGACACCACCGGGAGATCACTCCAAATGACTCAACGCGACCCCCGTCACGACCCGTCCCGCCAGATCGGCGCCCCCACCGGTACCGAGCTCAGCTGCAAGAGCTGGCTCACCGAGGCGCCGCTGCGCATGCTGATGAACAACCTCCACCCGGACGTGGCCGAGCGCCCCGAGGACCTGGTGGTCTACGGCGGCATCGGCCGCGCCGCCCGCGACTGGCAGTGCTATGACACCATCGTCGAGACCCTCCAGCGCCTGGAGGAGACCCAGACCCTGCTGGTGCAGTCCGGCAAGCCGGTGGGGGTCTTCGAGACCCACAAGGACGCCCCGCGGGTACTGATCGCCAACTCCAACCTGGTGCCGGCCTGGGCCAACTGGGAGCACTTCAACGAGCTGGATAAGAAAGGCCTGATGATGTACGGCCAGATGACCGCCGGCTCGTGGATCTACATCGGCTCCCAGGGCATCGTCCAGGGCACCTACGAGACCTTCGTCGAGGCCGGCCGCCAGCACTACGACGGCGACCTCACCGGCCGCTGGATCCTCACCGCCGGCCTCGGCGGCATGGGCGGCGCCCAGCCCCTGGCGGCGACCCTGGCCGGCGCCTGCTCGCTGAACATCGAGTGCCAGCAGTCGAGCCTCGACTTCCGCCTGCGCACCCGCTACCTGGACGAGCAGGCCGACGACCTGGACGACGCCCTGGCCCGCATCGAGCGCTACACCGCCGAGGGCAAAGCGATCTCCATCGGCCTGTGTGCCAACGCCGCCGATGTGCTCCCCGAACTCGTGCGCCGTGGGGTTCGGCCGGACATGGTCACCGACCAGACCAGCGCCCACGACCCGCTGCACGGCTACCTGCCCCAGGGCTGGACCTGGGAGGAGTACGTGGCCCGTGGCAAGACCCAGCCGGAAGCCACCGTCAAGGCCGCCAAGCAGTCCATGGCGGTGCATGTCCAGGCCATGCTCGACTTCCAGCAGCAGGGCGTGCCGACCTTCGACTACGGCAACAACATCCGCCAGATGGCGATGGAAGAAGGGGTCAGCAACGCCTTCGACTTCCCCGGCTTCGTGCCGGCCTATATCCGCCCGCTGTTCTGTCAGGGCATCGGCCCCTTCCGCTGGGCGGCGCTCTCCGGCGACCCGGAAGACATCTACAAGACCGATCAGAAGGTCAAGGAGCTGATCCCCGACGACGAGCACCTGCACCGCTGGCTGGACATGGCCCGGGAGCGCATCAGTTTCCAGGGGCTGCCGGCGCGCATCTGCTGGGTGGGCCTCAAGGATCGTGCCCGCCTCGGCCAGGCCTTCAACGAGATGGTCAAGAACGGCGAGCTCAAGGCACCCATCGTGATAGGCCGCGATCACCTGGATTCCGGCTCGGTGGCCAGCCCCAACCGCGAGACCGAGGCGATGAGGGACGGCTCCGACACCGTCTCCGACTGGCCGCTGCTCAACGCCCTGCTCAATACCGCCGGCGGCGCCACCTGGGTGTCGCTGCACCATGGCGGCGGCGTGGGCATGGGCTACTCCCAACATGCCGGGGTGGTGATCGTCGCCGACGGCAGTGATGATGCCCATGCCCGCCTGGGCCGGGTGCTGCGCAACGACCCGGGCACCGGGGTAATGCGTCACGCCGATGCCGGCTACGAGATCGCCAAGCAGTGCGCCCGGGACAACGGCCTCGACCTGCCGATGCTGGATAAGTAACGACGCCCGGCAATAAGCGCCGGGGACAAGGCGCAGCGAGGTTTTTTTTCCAGGGACGGCAAAAGTAGCGCCCATGGATGGGTTTACCGCGCCTCGCGATGGTGCGACACCTCGGGGCTTGTCGCCGGAATGGCTTATTGCCTTCGCTACCTCAGTTTTCAGGAGAATATGATGACCCATCTCGAGATCCACCCCGGCAAGATGACCCTGGCCCAGGCCCGCCAGGTCTATGAGGCGCCGCTGTCGGTCAGCCTGCCGGCCAGCGCCGATGCCGCCATCCAGCAGGGCGTCGACTGCGTCAATCGCGTCGTCGCCGAGGATCGCACCGTCTACGGCATCAACACCGGCTTCGGGCTGCTGGCCCAGACCCGCATCGAGAAGCACAACCTGGAGGCCCTGCAGCGCTCCCTGGTGCTCTCGCATGCCACCGGCGTCGGCGAGCCTATGGAGGACGCCCTGGTGCGCCTGATCATGGTGCTCAAGGTCAACAGCCTGGCCCGGGGCTTCTCCGGCATCCGCCGCGAGGTGCTCGACGCCCTGGTGGCGCTGATCAACGCCGAGGTCTACCCGCACATCCCCCTCAAGGGCTCGGTGGGCGCCTCCGGCGACCTGGCGCCGCTGGCGCATATGAGCGTGGTGCTGCTCGGCGAGGGTCAGGCACGCCACCGGGGCGAGTGGCTGCCGGCCACCGAGGCCCTCAAGGTGGCCGGCCTCGAGCCCCTGAGCCTGGCCCCCAAGGAGGGCCTGGCGCTGCTCAACGGCACCCAGGTCTCCACCGCCTACGCCCTGCGCGGCCTCTTCGAGGCGGAAGACCTCTACGCCGCCGCCACCGTCTGCGGTTCGCTCACCGTGGAAGCGACCCTGAGCTCGCGTTCGCCCTTCGATCCGCGGATCCATGAGGTACGTGGCCAGCAGGGCCAGATCGACGCCGCCGCCGCCTACCGGCACCTGCTGGGCAGCCGCAGCGCCATCAGCGACACCCATGCGCACTGCGACAAGGTGCAGGACCCCTACTCCCTGCGCTGCCAGCCTCAGGTGATGGGCGCCGCCCTCACCCAGCTGCGCCAGGCCGCCGAGGTGCTGGCCGTCGAGCTCAATGCGGTCTCCGACAACCCCCTGGTGTTCGCCGCGGAGGGCGATATCATCTCCGGCGGCAACTTCCACGCCGAGCCGGTGGCCATGGCGGCGGACAACCTGGCCCTGGCCATCGCCGAGATCGGCTCGCTCACCGAGCGGCGTATCTCGCTGATGATGGACAAGCACATGTCCGGGCTGCCACCCTTCCTGGTCGAGAACGGCGGGGTCAATTCCGGGTTCATGATCGCCCAGGTCACGGCGGCCGCCCTGGCCAGCGAGAACAAGGCCCTGGCCCACCCGCATAGCGTCGACAGCCTGCCCACCTCCGCCAACCAGGAAGACCATGTCTCCATGGCCCCGGCCGCCGGTAAGCGCCTCTGGGAGATGGCCGCCAATGTGCGTGGCATCCTGGCCATCGAGTGGCTGGCCGCCTGCCAGGGCCTGGACTTCCGCCGGGATGATCAGGGCCGGCCGCTGGTCACCACCGCGCCCCTGGAGCAGGCCCGTCATGCCCTGCGCGAGCGGGTCGGCTACTACGACAAGGACCGCTTCTTCGCCCCGGATATCGAGGCCGCCACCGCGCTGCTGGCCAGCCGCGCCTTGAGCCCCCTGGTACCCGCCGGTATGCTGCCCAGCTGCCACTGAGCCGCCCGGCATTTCCCGTGTTCCCACGGCGCCTGCCGTGGGGATATCAGTGCATTCGTTCCCAACGATAAGAGCCCATCATGAATGCTATCGTTCTTGCCATCCTGGTGATGGTCGGCCTGAGCCTGGCTCGGGTCTCCGTGGTCTTCGCCCTGATCGTCGCCACCCTGGTGGGGGGCCTCTATGCGGGCATGCCCATCGGGGAGATCCTCGACGCCTTCAACGACGGCCTCGGCAACGGCGCCACCATCGCCCTCTCCTATGCGGTGCTGGGGGCCTTCGCGGTGGCCCTGTCGCGCTCGGGGATCACCGAGCTGCTGGCCAACCGCGCCATCGCCGGGCTCGACCTGGACACCCCGAGCGACAACCATCGTCTGGTCACCTATACCCTGCTGGCGGCCCTGCTGGCGGCGGCGGTGAGTTCCCAGAACCTGATTCCGGTGCATATCGCCTTTATCCCGGTGCTGGTGCCGCCGCTGCTCAAGCTGATGAACCACCTGCGCCTCGACCGGCGCCTGGTGGCCTGCGTGATCACCTTCGGCATCACCGCGCCCTATATGCTGCTGCCGGTGGGCTTCGGGGCCATCTTCCTCAATGACATCCTGCTCACCAACCTCAACGAGAGCGGCGCCGAGCTGGGGCTGGAAGTCACCCGCCAGATGGTGCCCCTGGCCATGATCATCCCCATCGGCGGCATGGCGCTGGGGCTCGCGGTGGCGGCGCTGTTCAGCTACCGCAAGGGACGCGACTATGAGGACCGCGACCTGGCCCATGGCGACGAGACCCCGGCCCAGGCGGCCCGCCACCTGACCGGCTGGCAGAAGGCGGTGCTGGGCATCGCCCTGGTGGGCACCGTGGTGGTGCAGCTCACCACCGGCTCCATGGTGCTGGGGGGCATCTTCGGCTTCGCCCTGCTGTCGCTGAGCGGCGTCTTCCACTGGCACGAGCAGGACGGCATCTTCACCGAGGGCATGCGCATGATGGCCCTGGTGGGCTTTATCATGATCTCGGCGGCGGGCTTCGCCGGCGTGATGCAGGCCAGCGGCGAGGTTCAGGGTCTGGTGGAGGGCTCCACCGCCCTGATCGGCGACAACAAGGGGCTGGCGGCGCTGATCATGCTGCTGGTGGGCCTCTTTATCACCATGGGCATCGGCTCCTCCTTCTCGACCATCCCCATCATCGCCTCCCTCTATGTCCCCCTGGCGCTGAGCTTCGGCTTCTCGCCGATGGCCACCGTGGCCCTGGTCGGCACCGCCGCGGCCCTGGGCGACGCCGGCTCGCCGGCCTCCGACTCGACGCTAGGGCCCACCGCCGGCCTCAATGCCGACGGCCAGCATGACCATATCTGGGACAGCGTGGTGCCGACCTTCCTGCACTACAATATCCCGCTGATCGTCTTCGGCTGGATCGCCGCCATGATCCTCTGATCGACTCGACGCCGGGACCTGTCCCGGCGTTTTCGCCTCAGGCCACCCCGCAGCAGGCCTTGAACTTGCGCCCACTGCCGCACGGGCAGGGGTCGTTACGCCCCGGCTTGAGGCGCTGCCAGGACGTCTCCCCATCCCGGTAGTACCAGCGTCCCGCCTCACGCAGGAAGCGGGACTCCTCTTCCAGTACCGCCCAGCGCCGCCCCTCCCGGAAGGTGGCGCGAAAGTGGACTCGCCCCTGGTCTCCCGCCGCCTGGCTCCCCAGTATCTCCAAGCGCACCCAGTGCGTCGTGTCGTCCGCCGCCAGGCTGGCGGGGCGAGTGGAGGCATGCCAGCTGCTCAGCAGGTAGTCGCGGAGGTCGAGGGCGAAGGCGCTGTAGCGAGAGCGCATCAGCGCCTCCGGGCTCGGCGCCGGCGCCCCCTGGTGATAGGGGCCACAGCAGTCGGCGTAGGCGGTTCCGCTACCGCAGGGACAGGCTCGCTGGTTCATCGTTTTCCTCCTGGTGATCGGCGCGCGCCAGTGTGCCACGCTCCTCGCCGGCTGTCCGCGACCTTGACCGGGATCACTGCACTGCAGCAAAGGCTATGCTACACCTGTAGGCCGGCCCACCGGCGAGGAGAGCGCAGGCATGCAGGACCCCACCAAGGCGTGGCACGCCCTCGAGGCGACGGAGACCCTGGCGCAGTTGGAGAGTCGGCCCGAAGGGTTGAGTGTCGAGGAGGCCACTCGGCGCCTTGCCGAGCATGGCCCCAATCGCCTGCGCCAGGCCAAGCCGCGCTCGGCCTGGCGGCGCCTGCTGGCCCAGTGCAATAACCTGCTGATCATGATCCTGCTGGTGGCGGCCCTGGCCAGCCTGGGTCTCGGCCACAGGCTGGACGCCGCGGCGATCCTCGGCGTGGTGATCATTATCGCCCTGATCGGCTTTATCCAGGAGGGCAAGGCCGAGCGGGCCCTGGAGAGCATTCGCCAGATGCTCTCGCCCCAGGCACGGGTGGTCCGGGACGGCAAGCGCCAGACCCTGGACGCCGAGGGGCTGGTGCCCGGCGACCTGGTCTGGGTGGAGAGCGGCGACCGGGTCCCCGCCGACCTGCGCCTGCTGGAGGCCAAGCGCCTGCGCACTCAGGAAGCGACACTGACCGGTGAATCCTCGGCGGTGGACAAGGCCAGCGAGGCCGCACCGAGCGAGGCCGAGCTGGGCGATCGCAGCAGCATGGCCTACGCCGGCACCCTGGTGGTCCAGGGCACCGGCCTGGGGGTGGTGGTGGTCACCGGTGCCGCCACCGAGCTGGGACGCATCTCCGAGCTGCTGCGGGAGGTGGACAAGCTCAAGACGCCGCTGCTGCAACAACTCGATCGCGCCGGCCGGGTGCTGGCCGGCGTGATCCTGCTGGCCGCCGCGCTGACCGCCGCCTTTGGCGTGCTGGTCCACGACCGCCCCCTGGGCGAGATGTTTATGGCGGCGGTGGCGCTGGCGGTGGCGGCCATTCCCGAGGGCATGCCCGCCATCGTCACCATCGGCCTGGCCCTGGGGGTGCAGCGCATGGCCCGGCGCCGGGCCATTATTCGTCGCCTCCCGGCGGTGGAGACCCTGGGTGCCATCTCCACCATCTTCACCGACAAGACCGGCACCCTGACCCGCAACGAGATGACTGCCCAGGCGCTCTGGCTCCCCGAGGGAGAGTTCCGTATCGGCGGTGTCGGCTTCGCCCCCCGGGGCGATTTTCATGCCGTGGACGCCGAGGGGCACGGCCATGGGGTGATGCCCGAAGACCACCCCGCCCTCCTCCACTTCCTCAAGGTGGGCGTGCTGTGCAATGACGCCGAGCTGACCGAAGATGCGGGTCAGTGGCAGATCCATGGCGACCCCACCGAGGGGGCCCTGGTGGTGGCCGCCGCCAAGGCGGGGCTCGATGCCCGGACCCTGCGCGGCGACCACGACCGCCAGGACGCCATCCCCTTCGAGTCCGAGCGCAAGTACATGGCCACCCTCCATGAACTGGAGGGCGAGCCGCGCTTGCTGGTCAAGGGCGCCCCGGACCGCCTGCTGGAGATGTGCCACCGCGAGCGCAGCCCGGACGGCGGCGAGACGCCGCTCGACACCGGGGCCTGGGAGGAACGCATCCATGCCCTCTCCTCCCGGGGCCTGCGGGTGCTGGCCCTGGCCGAGAAGCCGGTGCATGGCGTGGAAGCGCTCGGCGACGAGCACGCCGAGGAGGGCCTGGTGCTGCTGGGGCTGGTGGGCCTGCTCGACCCGCCCCGGGAGGAGGCCATCGCCGCGGTGGCCCAGTGCCTGGAGGCCGGCATTCGCCCGGTGATGGTCACCGGCGATCACGCCGTCACCGCCCTGGCCATCGCCCGGGAGCTGGGCTTCGCGCATACCGAGCGGGCCCTCACCGGGCGCGAGGTGGAGGCGATGTCGGACGCCGAGCTGGCGCGGGTGATCCTCGAGGTGGACGTCTACGCCCGGGCCGCCCCGGAGCACAAGCTGCGCCTGGTCAAGGCGATGCAGGCCCGGGGCGGCATCTGCGCCATGACCGGCGACGGCGTCAACGATGGCCCGGCGCTGAAGCGCGCCGACGTCGGCGTGGCCATGGGCATCCAGGGCACCGAGGCGGCCAAGGAGGCCGCCGAGATGGTGCTGGCGGACGACAACTTCGCCACCATCGCCGCCGCCATCGAGGAGGGCCGCAAGGTCTATGACAACATCCGCAAGACCATCACCTTCCTGCTGCCCACCAATGGCGGCCAGGGCCTGGCCATCCTGCTGGCGGTACTGGCCGGCAGCCGCCTGCCGGTGACGCCGCTCCAGGCGCTATGGGTCAATATGGTGGTGGCGGTGACCCTGGGCCTGGCGCTGGCCTTCGAACGGGCCGAACCGGGCCTGATGGCGCGTCCTCCCCGCGCCCCCGGGGCGCCCCTGCTGGACGGCTTCCTGCTGTGGCGGGTGGGGTTCGTGGCGCTGCTGCTGCTGGCGGGGGTCTTCGGCGTCTTCGCCTGGATCCTGAATGGCCAGGGCGGTGAGGAGGCGCTGGCCCGCACCGGCGCGGTCAATATGCTGGTGATGGGCAGTGCCGCCTACCTGATCAATAGCCGCTACCTCACCGCCAGCGCCCTCTCCTGGCGGGGCATCTTCGCTAGCCGTCCGGTGTGGTTGGCGATCGGCCTGGTCACGGCCCTGCAACTGGCCTGGACCTACCTGCCGCCGCTGCAACTGGTGTTCGGCAGCACCGCCCTGGGTCTCGCCCACTGGGCGATGATCCTCGCCGCCGCCGGGCTGATCTTCCTGGTGGTGGAGGGGGAGAAATGGCTATGGCGCCGCCACCCGCCCCAGCGGGCCTCGCGTCGCGAAGAGGCCGCGCCCTGAGGCGTCTTATCGCCGCCGGCGCCCCTCGCCATAGACCACCACCTGGTCGCGGCCTCGCTCCTTGGCCAGGTACATGGCCCGATCGGCATAGTGAGCCAGGATCCGGCTCTCCTCGGCGTGCTCGGGACATAGCGCCAGGCCGATGCTCGCGGAAACACTCAGGGTCAGGTGATCCACCGCGAAGGGCTCGCGCAGGGCCTCGCACAGCGTCACGGCCACCCCATGGGCATCATCGCGGCCACTCACCAGCGGCAACAGCACCACGAACTCGTCACCGCCGATGCGGCCGACGATATCCGAGGCACGCAGCCGGGCTTCCAGGCGCCGCGCCACGGCGATCAGCAGGCGGTCGCCGACCCCATGGCCATGGGTGTCATTGACCGGCTTGAACTTGTCCAGGTCGATGAACATCAGCGCCAGGGGCTGGCGCTGACGCAGGGCCAGTTGGATGGCCTTGTCCAGGTGGGAGAAGAACAGCGCCCGGTTGGGCAGTTCGGTCAACGGATCGTGCTGGGCCATATGACGGATCTTCTCTTCCATGGCCTTGCGCTCGGTGATGTCCCGGGCGATACCCATGCAGGTAGCCAGGCTGCCGTCCTCGTCGAACATCGGCGAGGCATTGGAGGTGTGCCAGCGCCAGCCGCCATCGCCATGACGCATCCGATACTCCACCCCCTGCTGCTTGGTGCCGGAATCGAACAACGCCTCCAGGAAGGCCGCCACCGCGGGACGATCCTCGGGATGGATGAAATCGAGCAAGGGCTGCCCCAGGGCCGCCCCGGCGTCCAGGCCCAGCATCTCCGACCAGTTGGGGGAGACATACTCCAGGCGCCCCTCCCGGGTCAGGGTGTAGATGATATCGTTGGCATTCTCCACCAGCAGCTGGAAGCGCCGGTCGGTGACCGCGCTGCGCTCCTCCAGCGACTTCCGGGTGGTGATATCGTTGGCATAACCGGTCCACAACAGGCTGCCGTCGTCCAGGCGCTGGGCCACGTCATGGGCCTCCAGCCACAGCAGACGACCATCCCGGTGATACATGCGGAACTCGCTGTGCCAGGCGGTCAAGCGCTCGGCGCACGCCAGGCTCTCGCGGATGACCCGCTCGCGATCGTCCGGGTGAATCAGGCCGATCAGCGCCTCGGCATCGGCCTCCGCCTCGGCGACGCTGACCCCGAACATCTCCTCGACTCGCTTGCCCACATAGGGGTAGGACCAATGGTCGTCGGCATCGCGGCGCAGCTGATAGATAAAGCCCGGCAGGGTGTCGGCCACCGACACCAGGGTCTGGGTGAAAGCGCGCAACTCGGTGATATCCCGCGCGGTTCCCAGGATCAGGCGAACCTCGCCGGAGGCGTCATCGACCAGGGGGGTCAGGCGGGTCTGCCAGCAGCGCTGGCCGGCGGGGAGGAGAAAGTGCTGTTCATAGAGGCGAGTCTGGCGAGCCCGTAAACAGAGCCGATACTGTTCCTCGATCAGCGGCGCCAGCGCCGCCGGCAGCGCCTCGGCGGGGCTGTGCCCTTCCATCACCGAGCGCGGGATGCCGGTGCCCTTGACCAGGGCATCATTGACCCGCAGATAGCGAAAGTGCTCGCCCTCCACCGCCACCACGAACTGAGCATCCGCCGAGGCCTCGAAGAGGCGATGATAGAGGGCCTCGAGGACGCAGTCCTGGCCCGGTAGGCACCGATCAACCGGCTCTCCCATTCGCTATGTCCCCCGCGTCGAGCCGAATCCCTGGCGGCGTTCTTTATCTTCACCTTCTTATCTAGCCATATTGACACGGGCGAGGGGCGTTTCGCTTCAACGCTGGCCTCAAGGGGTAGCCCGGCTCAATGCCAGTGCACCGGATAGCGACGATGCCGGGCCAGGTTGTTGACCAGGATGGCCACCACCAGCATCACCGCACAGCCCACCGCCACCGGCACCAGCGGGTACCACCAGCCGAGGGCCTGGACCTCCGGCCCGCCCACCACGGCGATCAAACCGGCGGCGGCGCCGGGCGGATGCACGGTGTGAGTCAGTTGCATGATCAGGATCGCCAGGGAGACGGCCAGGGCCACGGCCAGGGCCGTGGTGCCCAGCCACTGGGCACAGCCCACCCCCACGCAGGCCGACAGCACGCTGCCCAGGAGGACGTTGCGGGGCTGGGCGAAGGGGCTCTGGGGGGCGGCGTAGATCAGCACCGAGGTGGCGCCGAAGGAGCCGAGAATCAACAGCTGATCGGTGAGCCAGTGAGCACTCAGCCAGGCGATGGCGCCCATGCCGGTGAAGGCACCCGCCCAGGACCAGAGGGCGTCCTGCCAGTCGGCCCGGGCACGCCGGGCCGGTTCACCACGCATCTTGCCGAAGTAGGTCTTCATGGTCGTCCATTCATGCACCAGAAAGGCGCAGATTCTGACAAATCGCACCATCAAGGTGAAGAACGTATTGTGAATAGATCGATAACCCCGCCTCGTCCACTCCGCCATGGCACGAAAAAGGCATGAAAATCATAGGGGTCTAGCCCTATACTGGAGAAGCATCGCGTGACGGTACCCGCCTGAGTGCCGTAGGAAATCCAGCCGGACACCAATCTCAGAGTAAGGAATCCTCTAATGATGAAGACAATTTCACGCGTCCTCAGCCCGCTGCTGATCGCCTGCCTGGTCCTGGGCAGCCTGCCGGTGGCCGCCGCCCCGGCTCCCGCCAGCGGCCTGATCTCCACCCAGGAGGCACTGAGCCAGGACCGGGTAAGTGCCGACCGCGAGCGTATCCAGGAAGTGCTCTCCCGCCAGGACGTCCAGGATCAACTGGTCGCCCAGGGCGTCGATCCCGCCGAGGTGGAAGCTCGGGTGGCCGCCCTCTCCGACGCCGAAGTGCGCCAGATGGCCGATCAGCTGGAACAGCTGCCCGCCGGCGCCAGCGTGGTGGGCGCGCTGTTCGCGGTCTTCGTGATCCTGCTGGTCACCGATATCCTGGGCCTGACCAATGCGTTTCCCTTTACTCGCTAAGCGACGGGGCCAAGCCCCCGCCCTCCGCTCACGCCTCAACGCCCGCTCTGCGGGCGTTGTGCTGTTGATGCTCGGCCTGTGGCTCCTGGCCGGTTGCGCCAGCGCGCCGCGCCTGGCCAGCCCCGAGGCCATGGGAATCCCCCCCCGGGTGCAACTGGCGGGCATCCCCTTCCATGCCCAGCGGGACTACCAGTGCGGGCCGGCGTCGCTGGCCATGCTGCTCAATGCCGACGGCGTCGAAACCACGCTGGACGCGCTGATTCCCCAGGTCTTCCTGCCCCATCGGGAGGGCAGCGTGCAGCCGGAGATGCTGGCCACCCTGCGCCGCCACGGGCGCGTGCCCTTCGTGCTGGAGGGGCGCTTCGAGGCCCTGCTCGCGGAGCTGGCCGCGGGGCATCCGGTGCTGGTGATGCAGAATCTGTCGCTGCCGGCCTGGCCGCTGTGGCATTACGCGGTGGCCATCGGCTATGACCTGGAGGCCCAGGCGATGATCGTGCATAGCGGCACGCAGGCGGCTCGCCGCGAGGACTTCCGGCGCTTCGATGCCACCTGGGCGCGCAGCGAGCGCTGGGCGGTAGTGGCCCTGCCCCCGGGTGAGCTGCCGGCGAGCCTGGGGGCGGAGCGCGCCCTGCGGGCGATCGCCGACTTCGAGCAGGCCAGGGGCAGCCTGGCCGCCCTGCCCGCCTGGGAGGCCGTGACGCGGCGCTGGCCACGCCACGCCATGGGCTGGTTCGCCCTGGGCAATGCCCGCCACGGCGGCGGCGACCCCAGCGGCGCCGCGGAGGCCTTTCGGCGCGCCACCGAGGCCGATCCGTCACTGGCGGTGGCCTGGCTCAACCTGGGGCTGACCCTGATCGCCCTCGAGGCGCCGGCCCAGGCCCGGGATGCCCTCGAGCGCGCCGGCGCCCTGCCCGGCCCCTGGCAGGCCCACGCCGAGGACGCCTTGGAGCGACTCTAGCCATCGCGCCGCCCAGGCCCAGGGCCTCGGCGGCGTCACGCCGACTCAGGCCTTCTTGACGAACCGGGAGGTGAGCTTCAGCGGGCCGATGCCCTCCACCTTGCAGTCGAGGTTATGGCCGCCCTCGGAGTCGCCCTCGATCAGGCGCACGCTCTTGACCTTGGTGCCCACCTTGATCACCGAGGAAGAGCCCTTGACCTTGAGGTCCTTGATCACCGTCACGCTGTCCCCATCGGCGAGACGATTGCCGTTGGCGTCCAGGGCCACCAGCTCATCTTCCACCGGCTCCGGGGCCGCATCCCGGGCCCACTCGTGGCCACACTCGGGGCAGACCAGCTGGATACCATCGTCATAGGTGTACTCGGAGCCACAGGCGGGGCAGTTGGGCAGATCGCTCATCTCGGAGTCCTCGGTCGACACGCAAAGCCGGCAAGCCTACACCGCCAGCCGCGACGACACCAGTTGCTGCCGGCCACCCGGGCCTGGTAGCGTGAGAGCGCCAATCGCTAAATCAAGGAGCGCTGATATGGATTCGGCCATCAATAACACCGTCAGCCAGGCGCTGGTGATGCAGCAGGCCCAGGTCGCCCAGCAGGCCCAGATGCAGATCTTCAAGGAGGCCCTGACCACTCAGCAGCAGCAGGTCACCGCCCTGATGGAATCCGCCTCCGCCGAGCCCCAGCTGGCCAGCCAGGGTCACCTGGGCACCCAGATCAATACCTATGCGTAAGCCGCGCAGACGCGCGGCTTAGCTGCCATACTCCCGCTCGACCCGGGCCACCCGCACCCGAAAGTGACGATACCACTGCCGGTGGCCCAGCCGTTGGGCCTCCCGATGCTCCATATTGGCCTTCCAGGCGCGAATCGCCTCCGGGTCCCGCCAGTAGGAGACGGTGATCCCCAGCCCCTCCCGGGCCGACTCCACCCCCAGAAAGCCCGGCTGTTCGGCGGCCAGCGACAGCATGCGTTCGGCCATCTCGGCATAACCGGCCTCCTCCTCGCTGCGCAGCGAGGTGAAGATCACGGCGTAATAGGGCGGCTCCGGGGTGGTAGCGATCATGACGGCTCCAGGCAGGGGATCGGGTGGCGTTGGCCAGCCCAGCGGTTACCCTAGGGGCAACGTAATTCCGCGAGAGCGCCATCATGACCCAACCGCGTATCGTCCTGGAAGTCTTCAGCGACTTCGTCTGCCCCTTCTGCTACCTGGAGCTTCCCGAACTCGAGGCCATCCAAGCCCGCTTCGGCGAGGCACTCGGCATTCGCTGGCGCGCCTTCGAGCTGCGCCCGGCGCCCCAGCCGCCCCTCGCCCCCGACGCCGACTACCTGCATGAGGTCTGGCAGCGTTCGGTGCTGCCCATGGCCAAGGAACGCGACATGACCCTGCGCCTGCCGCGTATCCAGCCCCGCTCGCAGCTGGCCCACGAGGCCCATGCCTGGGCCGAGACGCACTCCCCGGCCCAGGCGGAGCGGCTGCGCCGGGCGCTGTTTCGGGGGTTCTTCGAGGAGAGCCTCGACCTGAGCGATATCGACGCCCTGATGACCCAGGCCGAGGCCCTGGGACTGGATGGCCACGACCTGGCCCGAGCGCTTCACGAAGGGCGTTTCGCTCAGGCGGTGCGCGACGATCAGCATCAGGCCCAGGTACTGGGCATCTCCGGGGTGCCCGGTCTGCGTTTTATGCTGGATGGCGAACACGCCGGGGTGCTGGAGGGAGCCCAGCCGCGACGCCAGCTGCTATTGGCGCTGGAACGCCTCTTCGACCTGATGGGGTAGGCCGTCCATGACAAGATCCGACGGCGAGATCCTGGTCTTCGGCGGCACCGGTTTCCTGGGGCGTCGGCTGGTCCGCGAACTGGTGGAGGCGGGCCGGGGGGTGCGCCTGGCGGCGCGCCATCCGCGGCGCCCCGACTGGGCGGAACCCCAGGACCCCATCACCCTCTGCCCCGCGGATATTCGCGACGAGGCGGCGGTGGCCGAGGCGCTGGCCGGTGCCTCGGCGGTGATCAATGCGGTGAGTGGCTATGTGGAGCGCCGCGGTGCCAGCTTCGAGACGATCCATGTGGAGGGCGCCGCTCGCCTGGCTCGGCTGGCCCGGGAGGCGGGCCTCAACCGCCTGGTGCAACTCTCCGGCATCGGCGCCCGATGCGATTCGCCGTCGGCCTATGTGCGCGCCCGTGCCCGGGGCGAGGCGGCGGTGCTGGAGCACCTGCCCAAGGCGATCATCCTGCGCCCCAGCGTGATGTTCGGCGCCGATGACGCCTTCCTCCATGGGCTGGCGCGGCTGACCCGGTTGCCGGCGATTCCGCTGTTCGGCGCCGGCGAGACCCGCCTGCAACCGGTGCATGTGGCGGACGTGGCCCGCGCCGTGGCGACCCTGGTGGACACGGCCGACCCACCGCGACGGCTCTTTGAGCTGGGTGGTCCGGACCTGCTCAGCTACCGGGAGATCCTCGCCCGCGTCCAGGCTCAGTGCCACACCCAGCGCCCCCTGCTGCCGGTGCCCTTCTGGGCCTGGCGGGCCCTGGCCGGGCTGCTCTCGGTGCTGCCCAATCCGCCCCTGACCCGTGATCAGGTGCTATTGATGGCCGAGGACAACCTCGTCGCCGATGGTGTGGGCGGCTTCGCCGACCTGGGTATCTCCCCACGCACCCTGCGCGATAGCCTGCCACTCTGTCTTCCCTAACCGACGCTGCTGCCCGCCGGCCGGCCCCACGCCCTAGCCAGCCCGCGCGACAGCCTGCCACTCTGTCTTCCCTGACCGCCACTTTGACCCGCCGGCCGGCCCCACGCCCTAGCCAGCCCGCGCGATAGCCTGCCGCTCTGTCTTCCTTGAACACCGCGTCTGCCCGCCGGCCGGCCCCTTCGAACCGCTAGCCGAAGAAACAGGCATGGGCATCCTCGCCCACCAGCTCGAGGAAGGCCTCCAGGCTCTTCACCTCGGGCCGGGGCTGGTAGGCGTGCCACTTGAGGTCGGCGCGCATCCAGTAGACCTTCCACAGGCCGCGGCTCTTGACGTAGGTGGCCTTGGCCGCCGGGGTCTCCATGCGTATCGACGGGTCGTCATAGCGGGGGCGAATCGAGAATATCTCGACGCTCTGCCCGCTGACTCGCCCACCGAGATCCAGTTGATGTCGAAGGTGCGCGGGCGGTCGGTGTGTCTCCACAAAGCCCTGGAGGACCTTCTCGGCCCGCTTGATCTCGAATTCGCTCAATGCCATGCGTCGCTCGCCAAATGCCTGGTTCATGTATCGGACGGGGCGAGATTATCGCGGTTCGAGGCCCTCCAAAGCCAGCCCCAGCGCTTCCGCCTCCAAGGGTCGGCCCCAGCCATCGCCATGCACCAGCTGACTCAGGGGCAGACGCTGCCGCCAGCCCTTGGTCGCCAGCTCCGGTTCGTCGAGAAACTCGCTGACATAGCCCAGGCAGAGATAGGCCACCGGCTCGATGCCCTCGGGCAGGCCCAGCAGCTCGGCCAGCTCGACCGGGTCGAGGATGCTCACCCAGCCCACTCCCACCCCCTCGGCGCGGGCCGCCAACCACAGGTTCTGTACCGCCAGGCAGGTGCTGAAGCGGTCCATCTCCGGCATGGAGTTGCGCCCCAGCACATGGGGGCCACCGCGGCGGCGGTCGCAGGTAATGCAGAGGTTGACGGGGCTATCGAGGATGCCCTCCAGCTTGAGGCGCCGATAGCGCTCGGCCCGCTCGCCCCGGTAGTTCTCGGCGGCCCGGGCGTTCTCCCGGGCGTAGCTGGCCTGGATGCGCGCGCGCAGCTCGCGATTCTCGATCACCAGGAAGTCCCAGGGCTGCATAAACCCCACCGAGGGGGCGTGGTGGGCGGCCTGCAACAGCCGCGCCAGCACCTCGGCGGGAATCGGCTCGGGCAGAAACTGCGAACGCACGTCACGGCGTTCGAAGATGGCGCGGTAGAGGCCGTGGCGTTCGGCCGCGGAAAACGCCGCGCGCAGGGTGTCCTTGCTCATCGTCGCTCCTTGGTTGGAGGGGCCTACCATACCAGCCAGGCGATGCCGAACAGCAGCGCCGGCGTCACGCTGACCAGCATCCAGGCGCCCATGCGGGCGCCGCCGAGGACGGCGACCAGCCCGCTCTTGAACAGGGTATTGGCCAGGGCGGCCAGGACGATACCACGACTGGCCAGCGCCCAGGACTGTTCATCCGCGGCCAGGCGGGCGAAGGAGAGGGTCACCGGGTCCACATCGGTGAGCCCCGAGATCAGCGCCAGCCCATAGAGGCCGCTGTCGCCGAGCCAGTGGCGGGCCGCGGCCACGGCCAGGAAGATCACCGCCAGGAGGCCGCCGAAGCGCACCGCCGGCCAGAGCTCGAAGGGGTTGCTCACCGGCGGCGACGGCGCCGCCTGGTCCGCCCCGTCACGGCGCTGCGCCCACCACCAGAGTCCCGCCGCCAGGCCGAAGCCCAGCCCCGTCATGCCCAGCAGGGGCACGGCCAGGGTCGGCAGGATTCCCGGGGCGATCAGGCTCGCCACCGCCAGGGCACGGGGAAACATCATCGAGGAGGCGGCGAGGATGGCACACACCAGGGTCGGCGCCAGCTCGGGCTGCCGGCGTCCCAGCCGCGCGAAGGCCAGCGCCAGCGGCGTGGAGGCCATCAAGCCCGCCACCAGGCCGGTCAGCAGGATGCCGTAGCGGCTGCCCAGCAGGCGCACCAGCACATAGCCGGCGAACTGGATGGCCGCCACCAGCACCACCATCCACCAGATCAGGTAGGGATTGAGGGCGGCGAAGGGGCCGAAGCCGCGATCCGGCAGCAGCGGCAGCACCGCCACCGAGATCAGCAACAGCATCAGGGTGCCGCGCAGCTCGGCGGCGCTGATGCGGGTCAAGAGGTCATGCAGATAGGCCTTGAGCTGCAGCAGCAGGGCCGCCACCACGGCGCCGGCCGCCGCCTGGGCGGGATAGCCCGCCGCCGCCGCGGCCCCCAGCACGAAGGTCAGCAGGCCGGCAACCTCGGTGGTGCAGCCGGCATCGCGCTGCTCGAGACGCGAGCGCCAGTAGACCACCGTCAGCAGCAGGATCAGCCCCAGGCCGATGGCGGCGGGCAGTACCGCCCCCCAGGCCTCGCCCAGCAGGCCACTGACGCCGCCGCCGAGGCCGATCAGGGCGAAGGTGCGCAGGCCCATGGCGCGGCTCGACTCCGGCAGGCCGCTCTGCTTCCAGCCCCGCTCCAGGCCGATCAGCAGCCCCGAGAAGAGCGCCACCCCCAAGCCAACGAAGGCTTCCATCAGCTCCCCCGTCCGGAAGACCGGGCACACCTGGACGGGACGATATCGGCTTTGCCCCCTACCGCCGGGTGTTTCTCCATGCGGCCTCCTCGGCGACGATTAGCGGATCAGCGGCTCGAGCGCCTCGGCCAATAGCGGCGCGAGGGGAACCGCATTGCTGGGATGGGCGATGGCATCGCTGCTCCAGAGTTCACCGACACCGGCGGCCTCGATCACCGCCAGGGCCTCGCCGGCGAAGAGCGCATGGGTCACCGCCACGTCCACCGAGGCCACCCCGGCCCCGCGCAGCGCCTCGATGGCCCGGGCCAGGGTATGGCCGGAGCTGGCTACGTCATCCATCAGCACCACGCGGCGTCCGGCCAGCGCCAGCTCGGGCAGCGCGATGCTCACTCGGGTATCGCCGTGGCGCCGCTTACGGCACACCCCATGGTCGAGGCCGCTGGCCGCCCCGGCCCGGGCCACCCACTGCTCGGCCTCCTCGTCGGGCCCCAGTAGCAGGGCCCCGGGGCGCCGCGCGGCGGCCAGCTCGCCCAGCGCCGGCGCCGCCGACAGGGCGATGGCATCATCCAGCGGCACCGCCTGGTCGAGGCGTGTGATGCGATGCAGGTGCGGGTCCACGGTGATCAGGGCATCGACCAGCTCGGCGAGGAAGGCCCCCACCAGGGTCTGGCTGACCACCTCGCCGGGATGGAAGGCGATGTCCTGGCGCATATAGGCGAGATAGGGCGCCACCAGGATCAGCCGCCGGGTGCCCTGGCGCCGCGCATGGCGGGCCACCAGCAGCAGTTCCACCAGCTTGTCGTTGGGGCGGTCGAGGCTGCGGTAGAGCACCAGGGTCTCGGGGCAGGCGGCGGCGAAGGGCAGCCGCAGGCGCAGCTCCTCATCCGGGAAGCGATGGGCCTCGATGGCCAGTGCCGGCAGGCCGAGCGTCGCGGCCAGGCGCCGCGCCGGCAGCGCCTCGTCGTCGAAATGGAGCAGGGTCGGGAGTTGGGTCGCGCTCATCGTCCCTCCACATTGAGCGGGGCGATGGCCGCGGCCTCGCCCAGGGTGAAGCCATTGTCGCAGTCGCAGCACTGGCGGGCGGCGTTGCGCTCGTTGCGGTACGACGCATAGACCCGATAGAGGGGCTGGCCCGCCGTCACCGCGTCACCGATGCAGGCCAGCAGGTCGACCCCGGCGCCCTTGGCCTTGGGGGCGCCGGCGAGTCGGGCGATTCGCGCCAGGCGGCGGTTATCGATGGCGATGACCACGCCATCCTGGGGCGCCGTCACCGTGAAACTGAGCGGCGCCAGGGGCGGGGCCGCGGGGTCGAAGGGGGCCTCCCCCTGGGCACGGATAATGGCGCGCATCTTCTCCAGGGCGCGCCCCGACTCGAGGATATCCCGGGCGATGCCATAGCCATCGCCGCCGCGCACGTCCGGGTCGAACTCCAGCATGCGCCCGGCCAGGTGCAGCGACTTCTGGCGCAGGTCCGCCGGGGCCTCGGGATGCTGCATCAGCACATGCATCACGTCCCGGGCCTCCAGTACCGGGCCGATGCCGCGCCCGATGGGCTGGCGCCCGTCGGTGATCACCACCTCCAGGGTCAGTCCCATGCGCCCGGCCACGAACTCGAAGAGCTTGCGCAGCCGCCGTGCCTCGGGCATGGAGCGCACCTTGGCCTGGGGCCCCACGGGGATGTCCAGCAGCAGGTGGGTGGAGCCGGCGGAGACCTTCTTGGAGAGGATCGAGGCCACCATCTGCCCCGGCGAGTCCAGCGACAGGGGGCGCTCCACGGCGATCAGCACATCGTCCGCCGGCGACAGGTCGCTGCTGCCGCCCCAGGCCAGGCAGCCGCGGTGGGTGCGTACCAGCTCGTTGAGCTCGGCGAAGGGCAGGTCGACCCGCGCCAGCACCTCCATGGTATCGGCGGTCCCCGAGGGCGAGGTGATGGCCCGGGACGAGGTCTTGGGGCAGAGGCTGCCGTGGGCGGCGACGATGGGCACCACCAGCATGGAGGTGCGATTACCGGGAATGCCGCCGATGCAGTGCTTGTCCACCACCGGATGCTCGTGCCAGTCGAGCTGGCGTCCGACCCGGGCCATGGCGTCGCTGAGGTAGAAGACTTCCTCGCGATCCATCTCGCCCAGGTCGCAGGCCACCACGAAGGCGGTCAGTTCGATCTTCGAGTAGCGCCGCTCGGCCACGTCCTGGACGATGGCGCGGAAATCCCGGCGGGTCAGCCGTTCGCCGTTGATCTTGCGGTGCAGGGCGGGAATCGACCCCGGCGGTTCCGCCTGAGAGACGCACACCGGCTGCCCCTCCGGCATGCCCAGGCTGGCGAAGGCTTCCTCGGAGAGGCCCAACTGGTCGTGACCGACGATGGCCTCGTCATCCACCACATTGAGGCTGGCCAGGATACGCCGCCCGTTGGCGCCCACCTCCACCTTGGCCAGGGCCTGGAAGCCCTCGGCCCGGTAGAGGTCGCACTCCCGGTGCAGGTAGGCGACGTTCTCGCGATAGGTATCGATGCCCACCCGCTTGAGGGCCAGGGGCATGAGCCCCTCGTCACTCTCCTGGGACCTGCGCTGCGGCTTGTCCATGTTTGCTCCTCCGCGGCTCCTTCCTGAGCCTAGCCGAAGCCGCGGGCCTCGACCTGACGGCCGACAACGTCGGCGCCAACGCTATTCGGCGCAAGCCGAGCGGTAAACGTTTCGGGGCTGGAGCCGGGCGCCCAGCCGACCTAAGCTGTGAACCCGGCCACCCCACCCAAGGAAGAGACCCGCGATGACCTACGATATTCGGCTCAAGCGTATCTATGGCGAGGTCGAGGCCGAGGACGGCGCCCGCATCCTGGTGGATCGCCTCTGGCCCCGGGGCAAGCGCCGGGAGAGCCTGTGCCTCACCGACTGGTACCAGGATGCCTCCCCCTCCCCCGGCCTGCGTCGCGCCTGGCACCAGCAGGAGATCAGCCGCGCGGTCTTCGTGCGCCGCTACCGTCGGGAGCTCGACGACGCCCCCCGGGTGCTGGTGCCGCTGCTGCGCCACGCCCGCCGCGGGCGCCTGACCCTGCTCTCCGCCGCTCGCGACCTGGAGGCCTCCCACCTGCCGGTGCTCCGCGAGGCCCTGCTCGACGCCCTGGCCGCCGAAGACGCCGCCGACCGGGACGGCCCCGCCTCGCCGCCCTGCTATGCCGGCGATAAGGGCAGATGCTAGCCTTGGCCGGCCAACAGCCGGAGGATAGCGAGATGTGGCAACAAACGGAGATACGGCTGCCCGCCGTGGCGCGGGGCTTTCACCTGATCACCGAGCGAGTGGAAAGTGCGCTTCCCGAGCTGGCTCGCTGTCGGGTGGGCCTGCTGCACCTGCAGCTGCAACACACCTCGGCGTCGCTGACGCTGAACGAAAACGCCGACCCGGACGTGCGCCACGACCTGGACGCCTTCCTGCGCCGCCTGGTGCCCGGCGACCTGCCCTACTTCAAGCACGTGCTGGAGGGCCCCGACGATATGCCGGCGCATGTGATCGCCAGCCTGCTGGGCACCCAACTGACCCTGGCCGTACGCGATGGCCTCCTGGCCCTGGGCACCTGGCAAGGCCTGTGGCTCGGCGAACACCGCGACCAGGGCGGACCCCGGCGGCTGATCGCCACCCTGCAGGGCCAGGCCTGACTCAGGGCAGGCGCCCCTCCCGGGCCAGGCGCCGCCGCACCCAGCGGTCATAGCCGAAGCGCAGCACGGGCTTGAGCCCCGGCAGGCCGATCAGCCAGGCCAGGGGCCTGAGGCGAGGCACCCGGCGCATCAGCAGGATATAGGCGTCGATGCCCTCGCGGATGGCGCCGCCCTCCTCCTCCACATGCAGCGACAGCAGCGCCGCCTGGGGATCGATGCCCTTGGCGCGCAGCGTCTGCTGATGCTCGGTGACGTCGCACCAACTCACGTCGCGGCCGGTCTCGCCGGCCCAGCGCTCGTAGCGGGCCCGATCCCGGCGACACCCGGGGCAGACGCCGTCGTAGTAGACCCTCAAGGGGGGCAATGCGCTCATGCTGGCCTCGCTGGCGACTCAACGACTACTTCACTACTACTTAATTACTACGGCAGACCTCCCAGAGCCGCGCCAGTTCGTCGGCCATGGCCGCCACCAGGTCGGCGAAGCGGTCCGGATCGGAGAGCCGCGCCAGGTGCTCGGCGCTGGGGGCCCTGAGGTTCAGCGCCTCGGGATAGAAGGCGAAGCTGGGCCAGTAGGCGTTGCGGCTGCCGCCATGGCCCGCCGCGTCCAGGTGCTCGGCGAGGGCGCCATAGCACTCGGGCTCGCTCTCCTGCTCGCAGTAGATCCCCAGGTAGATGGCGTATTCGATCTCGAAGCCGGCACAGATCGCCTTCTCATAACCGGGAATCCAGTAATAGAGGCCATAGCCCTTGCTGTTCTGGCGGCGCTGCACATAGTCCCGGCACAGGCCGTCCAGCGCTGCCTCGCTCCAGGAGTCACTGCTGATATGCTCGGCCATGGCCGGATACTGGGTCGCGATACGCGCCTTCAGGGCCCGCCAGAGCCGGGCCTGGAGGCGAGCCAGCGCCTCGTCGTAGGCCAGGCGAATATCGTGGGCGCCGAGCAGGTTGTCGCCCTGCAGCAGGGTCTCGGCCAGGGTCTCCAGGTGCGCGTTGTCCATGTCGTGTCCGGTCAGTTGCAGGATCAGTTGCCGATACTGGGCGAGGCTCTCGCGCAGCGGCGGGTCGAGGGCGGCGCGCCCCAGGCAGGCCTCCAGCCAGGGCACCAGGTCGGCGTAGTAGCCCAGGGCGCCGTAGCTGCCCTCCTCCAGGTCGCGCAGCTCGCCCAGACTGTCCTCTCGGGGATCGCGGCCCTCCAGGGTCAGGTAGCGCACGTGAATCTCCCGGTAGCCCGCCTCGCGCAGGCGCCGGTGGTAGCGCACCAACTGCTCCGGCTGGTCGTCGGCGTGGATCTTGTTCTCGATCAGCAGCGCCTGGCGCCGGGCATTGGTCACCAGGATATCGATGTTCCAGCGCTCGCACTCCACCCGCACGCCCTCCAAGGCGAAGTCGCGGATCGCGCAGCGCTCGAGCAGCTCGTTAAGCGGCGCCGCCCCCAGGCCATGGGCCCGGGGATCCAGCAGGGCGGCGAGGAAGCGCGAATGCAGGCGCACCTCGTCGTTGCCGCCGCGCAGGGTGGTGAAGAGGTTGAAGCCCGGCGGCCGGGCATGGCGCTGGCGCAGCAGGGAGGCCAGATGCAGCAGGCTGTGATGGGAAGTCACGAGGCGTCCTTGTCGACTCTAGGGCCCAGGGACTATCGGCAGGGCTTAAGGTGACTTTAGGCTTGCCTCGACCGCGACCGGCTCCAGCAGCGCCTGGATCCGGTCGCGCAGCCAGCGGCGCAGGCGATCCTCGTGGGTGCGCTGGTGCCAGGTCTGGATCACCGATACGCCGTCCAGCGCCAGCGGGCAGGGGTGGATCGCCAGCCCCGGGAAGCGCGCCACTGCCTGAGTAGCCACGCTCTCCAGGCAGGTCAGCAGCAGGTCGCTCTGGGCCACCAGCAGCGGCGGTACGGTGAAGCTCGACAGCCCCGCCACCACCCGCCGCCGGCGTCCCAGGGCGCGCAATTGCTTGTCCACATGGCCGTCCAGGTCGCCGGTCAGGGTAGTGACCAGATGATCGCTGGCCAGGTAGCCCTCCAGGGTCAGGCGCTCGCCGATCTGGGGGTGGTCCCGGGCGGCCAGCACCACGAAGCCCTCCCGGTGGATGCGCTGCTGATGGTAGCTGCGCGGCAGGTCGCCATAGAAGCCGGCGATGGCGATATCGCACTCGCCGGTCTCCAGCTCCGTCCGCGGCAGCCGGCCCCGGGTGTTATGGGTGACCAGCTGCAGCTGCGGCGCCTCGCGGCGCACCACCGGCAGCAACCGCGGCAACAGCAGTTGCTCGATATAGTCGGTGGTGTAGAGGTGCACCCGGTCGGCCCGGGCCAGGTAGTCGCTGCCCTCGCAGAAGTCGAAGAAGCCCTCGATGCCCGCCACCAGCTGCTGCACCCGGGGCGCCAGCTCGTGGGCCCGGGGCGTCGGCGTCAGGCCCCGGGGCGCGCGCACGAAGAGTTCGTCGCCGAAGGCATGACGCAGCTTGGCCAGCTTGTGGCTCAGGGCCGGCTGGCTCAGCGCCATGCGCCCGGCCGCCGCCGAGACGCTGCGCTCCTGATAGAGCACATGGAAGAGCAGCAGCAGGTTGAGGTCCTTGCCCGCGACATTCATCGAGTGAATATCTCCTATCGAGAATCATCAATTCTCGAATACTAGCCGCCCGGCTAGGATGGTGACCATCCCATTCACGCACTGGCCAAGGAGATTGCCATGAGCGCACGCATTCTGATGGTGCTGACCTCCCACGACCGCCTCGGCGATACCGGCGAGCCCACCGGCTTCTGGCTCGAGGAGCTGGCGGCGCCCTACTACGCCTGCCTGGACGCCGGCGCCGAGGTGGTGCTGGCCTCGCCCAAGGGCGGCCAGCCGCCGCTGGACCCCAAGAGCGACGCCGAGGAGAGCCAAACCGAGGCGACCCGCCGCTTCCAGCAGGACGAGACGGCCAAGCAGCAACTGGCCAGCACCCATCGCCTGAGCGAAGTCAATGCCGACGACTTCGACGCCGTCTTCTACCCCGGCGGCCATGGCCCGCTCTGGGACCTGGTGGACGATGCCGACTCCATCCGCCTGATCGAGGCCTTCTGGGCCCAGCAGAAACCGGTGGCCGCGGTGTGCCACGCCCCCATCGTGCTGATCCACGCCCGCGACGCCGATGGCCGGCCGATCATCCAGGGCCGTCAGGTCACCGGCTTCACCAATGGCGAGGAAGCCGCCGTGGGACTCACAGAAGTGGTGCCCCACCTGGTCGAAGACGCCCTGATCGCCGGCGGCAGCCGCTACTCCAAGGCCGACGACTTCGTCCCCTACACCCGCCGCGACGGCCAACTGATCACCGGCCAGAACCCGCCCTCCTCCGAGCCGGTGGCCAAGCTGCTGCTGGAAGCCCTGGGCAAGTAACCCGGCCATCCCGATAGCAAAACGCCCGCCTGCCAATGGCAGCGCGGGCGTTTTACGTTTCATCGGATAGGCGAAGGAGCCAACCGACGGCCGTGAGAATCTGGCCCTGTCGAGGGAACCCTTACCCGACATGTAAAAGGGTAGCTGAGCTCGGCCGTGCTCCACTCAGCCATTGTGGGAGCTTGGCTTTGCCGAGCGATTTTCGGCGGTCTTTGAGAGGTTATCCAAGTCAGTCCACCCCCAGCATCGAGGCATACTGACTCGGATCATCAAGCTCCATTTTCCTGCCACGAAAGCCATCGAACAACGCCCGGTGACGTTGCAGCCCATAGTCATCATCGCGGGTCTCGTAGGTGCGCACCCAGGCGATCAGGGCCTCCAGATGGGCATCCTGCGCCTCTCGGGTCGCGAACTTCTCCGGTTCCCAGGGCCGCGACCGGCAGTGGGCCACACAGGCCTCGACGCCGGGATTGAGGAAGATCAGCTCCTCACAGGCCGGCAGGATCGGCTCGATAATATCCGCGTAGCAGCCCTCGATAATCCAGTGGCCATGGGCATCGATAAAGCGTCGCACCTCCGCCACGCTCTCCGCCAGTGGCCGCCGCTCCGCCCCCTCCCGAAACGCCATCCGGTCCAGCGACAAGCGAGCCGCCGGCTGCCTGTCGAGCAGCCGCTTGGCGAGGGTACTTTTCCCTGAGCCGGCGTTACCGAGAAGGATGATTTTCATGGAATGGTTTTCTCGACCAGCCATTCAGGCTTAACGCCAAGCTAAGCGGCGGCCCGTCAGGGACGTCCGGTGGAGGCCGAAGGCCGGAACGCACTTAAGCGACTGGTTATATTGATTTTGCTCACAGGCTGCGCACACGAGGCTGGACCTTCCGATCATACAGACTCCACATATCTTCGTTCGCATCTGTGGATAGGAATATTTTTGAGTGTTGGCTGCAGAGATACCTCACTCGATCTTCCGTAAGGTTGTTCCAGCTCGCAATTGTTCTTGTACTACAAAAGCGCTTCCCATCCTCATTCTTCGTATTTCCTAGAACCCATTCATAGACGCGCTTGCCTTCTAACTGATCACGAATCCATTCGTGTGCCATCCGGACTGAATATACAGTGATACCGGCTATCGCACCGCCAGCCGCACCGATCACAACTCCATCCCAAATTGACGACATTTAGAAAACCTTCCTAATCGATATAACGCCGTGCGCAGCGGCCGGTTTGTGGAGCATAGCGGAACAAATCGGTCCGGCTGACGCTACTTGTTAAAAAAGATTCTTGGTTAGCCACTGAGCACCTTGGATAAGCTCATCGACTTGCTCTTTTGTTGGCTCCACCGCTTTTTTATGAGAGCACATATTTCTCAAGTCGGCTAAGTAACTAATTGTCGGGTCCCGTGTGATTAACCACTCGTTTGGTAAATAACTCAGGTCGCTTGGCCTGCCACTCCTTCATCGCCGTGATCGGTGATTGATGATGCAGCGCCTTCTGAGGGATGTGGTGATTGT